>JAKAYH010000291.1 GCA_021826835.1 Thermoplasmata archaeon
TGAATAAATCGCAATTATTGAAAGTACGATGTATGTTATAACTTTCTTTAATAAACCGATTCTTTTGAAATGATTGTTCATTTTGTATGCATTTTCATATTTCCTTGCGAAACCTGATTTGACCAGTTTATCTTCTGTACTCTGCATATTTCACCTCAATATAACACACTCATCATTTTGGAATAGTGATTGACTATCACAACCATAACAAGCAAGATCAGAACTGATATTATTGAATAAACAGCGGCGATTGCATACGAATTATACGAAAATGCCTCTGTGTACGAATACGTGATAAGAATCTGAGTCGAAATTCCTGGACCGCCGGATGTGAGCAAAAAAGGAATATAGAAATTACTCCAGGCAAAAATAAAGCCAAATATTGTAATAAAGGCAATCTGTCTGCTCAGGAGCGGTATCACAACCCTCCTTATCCTGCCAAATGTTCCATAGCCGTCCATTTCAGCGGCATCGTAAAGCTCCGCTGGTATGCTCTGAATAGCAGCAGTGTAAACGAATGTGTAATAAGCAAGTGAAAGCCAGAGATTGACCAGTATTATAGACAGCATTGCAAGAGACGGTGAACCAAGCCAGTACGGATTAACATGAAATAGCTTCAGGAACACCTCATTTACAGCACCATATGACTTTGTCAGCAGATTTTTCCATATGAGGATGGTAATGAAAGCAGGAAATGCCCAGGGTACCAGTATAAAAGTTCTGAATAACGTTTTTCCTCTTATCCCACGCTGAGACATAAGAATTGCCACCCCAAAGCCCGCAAAAGCCATTAATAATATGCTTCCGCCTGCAAATATAATATTATTAAAAATCACAGTCAGAAGATTGGGTGAAGTCAAAACAAGATAGAAATTGGTTGCACCCACGAAAGCGTAATGGTAAAAATGAGTACCGCTAAAGTTTGTCAGTGAAATATAAATCGTATAGGCAATTGGGTAAAAGTTCAGGACAGCAAGAACAATCAGCACAGGGGAAAGATATATGAGCTTGGAAATCTCGTATTTCCTGACCTTTTTGGGTTTAGCATCCATGGCCGCTGCATCAGCATCCATAAAACAACAGTTTCTTTAACAATCAAAGGCAAATAAATGTTTCTAGATTTATGCATAAAACAAGCGAAATAACAGACTTTTAGCCTAATAAATATTCTTTTGTGGAATATCTACAGGTCAAACTGTGAAAAAAACGATCAAAGTTAAATAATTAAATATTTCTGCGCATCTGCCTTGTTTCGTTCATAAATGATAATTTTCAAAATTTTCCTGCGAATTTTATTATAGATTTCTTCCAAAGTTTAGTGGCGTAAATGCTTTCTCCGCTGTTCTGGGCATATGATTCCCTGTAGTGCAGCAGATCGGCCCTTAATTTTTTAATGTTGATACGAAACCGAGATATCAGAAGATCTCTAGAATTGCCTGTCACGAACGAAGTGATCTTATAGAAATGCGGATAACAGATCGAACCTGCAAGATCGACAGGATTGATCCTGCCTGAATTGATCATGTCTGATAAATCCTTTATAGAATCAGATTCCCTTAACTTTGCGGAACTGCATGCCGGGCAGTGAAAGTTGGATTCCAGTTTTTTTCTGTTGCTGTGCTCTGAAAGGATTTCTTCTGCAATTTCAATCTGCCCAAGCAGAAGTGGTAGAGCAGAAATCCCACCGCCAAGTTCCGGATTTGACTGGACAAAGGAGATGAATTTTGAGGCATGTGGCGCGCAGAAACCACCGGAATCAGCATATTTCTTAATAGTTCCGGATTTGGCCTCATAGATTAAACCTGAAAAAAATCTCTCCGTGGCCTTTGTGACAGAATCACATATCGGGCATTCGCGTTTTCCTATAGATTCCATATAATCAATGAAATATAAATCAACCAATTTGATCCTGATAATAGTGCAACAACTTATTTAAATTGCTTTTCTTCTTTCTTTTCTCTGAATGGAATAATAATAAACTGAACCTGTCAATATGAGTGCTGAACATAATATGAAAACTGAGCCAAGGCTACTTGTGTTGATGTCAAAAAGAAAATTCGCAATTACCGGACCGGCACCAACCGAGAGCGCCTGCACCAGACTATAGACTGATACGCCGCTTATCCGGCGTTTTTCAGACCTAAAGATAAGTTCATTAAATGCGGCAAGCGTGAACCCTGACTGCATTAGCCCGAGCAAAATTACTGCCAACATAAGAATTAAAAAGGAATGCGTAAATGATGTGAGCAAAGGAACGATTGAAATCGCAACGCCTGAAATAAGAATCGCTCTTAGATTGCCGATTTTTTCAATCAGTCTTCCCCAGTATATCTGGGATGAAATGGCAGATAGTGCAATAACGGTTATCACGAGGGTATATATTTCCGGTGAAAGGCCGAGGAAGTTTGTCGAGAGTATGTAAAGCTGGAGGTAGGGAGAAAATGCACTCAGACCTATACCGGTTAAGAGCGTAAAGATCAGGTAAGAGAAAAGCCTCTTTGTGGTATCCGATACTGTACCTTCCTCCTTTTCCGCCCTAAACGGCGGAATTCTCCTCATAACCATCAAAGAAATGGTAGAAAAGATCAGTGAACCCAGGAATAAAGTCAGGTATGCCTCCCGAGTATCACCGAGCAAAAAGAAAACAGCAGATGATATTCCATAACCTACAAGTGAAAAGAACCGGAGGAAAAAATTCCTCTTTGAAAAATAGAGATTCCTTTTCTTTGAGCCTATGGCGGCCGGTACCCATGATGTCCATGTTGTACCGGAAAAGGATGAAAAGAATATTCTGAAGGTAAGGAATGATATCAGCAGAACGGAAATAAGGAGGTATCCCCTAAGAAAGATGAGAAGAGATACTGCAATCCATATTATCCTGTCAAACAAAGTGATTTTAATTGTAAGATTCCTCAGGTCTGGTGATCTCCTCGAATAAACTATTGCTGCATATTGTGCCAGCGGTACAATCAGGTATGGAATGCCAATGATGTATCCAACCGGGGCGGTGGGCCCAATTATAAGAAGGGCAAAAGCAACCAGATAAGGTGTTGTCATGTTACTGTATACAGTCCAGAAAATCCCGTCTGTAATAGAAAGATCCATTGTGCGATCCTCGTCTGTCCCCGATCCGAGAAACCAGCGCCTCCATGAGTTCTTAAAATTAAATGGCAATTTGCCTTGGCCTTCAGGGTCGTGAGATCAAAAGAATATTTTATTTTAGCCTATTCAAAAAAGAATTTAATTATAATCAGGCGATCTAAACTGATCAATCAACCTTTTTCCGAGATTTTAACCTCCATATCGCTGCAGCGGCCACGAGCACCACGACAACGCCGCCGGATACTATTATGATCTGTCCGGAAGAGATATGACTGGAGGGGGCGCGTGTCGTATTATAGTTGAGTGAGACAAGAATAAACATGGCTGATGACCAGGTCAGTGGAGAAGTGGTTGGCAGAGGGGTTCCATAGTTCGGATCAATGGCTTCAGGAAGCAGACCTGATTGAGAGTGGTTCACAGCCCAGCCGAGTAAACTGTATGCTCCTGTATTATTTCCAACGGCCTCATCATAATAGGCTTCAAACATCGTTGTGATTATCCATGGGGGCATGGGACCGCTGCTGTCAGAGGGATACCCTTCGTAATGATAGGTATCCCCATAATAACGGGCAAGACCGCCGCATACTGTCAGGTTCATCTCATCGCTTTTTACAATCTTGTGCGCCAGGCTTGAATTTGGATTGATAAAACCAAGAGCAACCGGAAGGATAGATGATGAGTCGTAAATATCTATAGGCAAATACGGGACCTGCTTATCCCCAATAACCGGGGTCAGGTATTCCGCAAACATCGTGTTATCTTTCTGCAGGTAATATTTCATGATGTTTTCTGAAAGAACTGTGGCATTCTGCTCAAGTCCAGGGAAACTTATCCCAAGATTTTCGTACATTCTGTATGTTTCGTTCATCCCAAGACTGTCGACTGCCTGCGTCCAGAAGTTATACCCATAATTGTCCTCCCAGATGCTGTAATCCTGAGGCAACAGACCATTTGATGAAATTTCTCCCTCTTCCCAGGCTATGCTCTTATTGATTGCTGGCAG
>JAKAYH010000292.1 GCA_021826835.1 Thermoplasmata archaeon
CTGTCCGCTAATTCCTCCAAGGATAAAAAGATTGCAAAGGATCTATTTAACCATAATCCTATCCCTTCCAGAGTCCTATTGCGAATCCTATGAAGAACATTACAACAGAAAACGTGATGACAATGCCTCCGAAATGCACCGTAGACGCATAGCTTGAAATCTGGCTCACGAGGTTGCTGATGGATATCTTCGGAATAAGTGAAAAACCTATAAAATATGCAATCATGAACGCCACTATTAGCAGGATGACTGATGTGAAGGCTTTCTTTATTGCGAGTCCGAAAAACAAGCCATCTACGAATAGCAGGAGCACTGTTATCTCCTGGCTGAACGGTTCAAGGAATGCTGGATAAGCCATCGTGATTCACTTTATTATAATGTCTGACAATATAAAATACTTTTGATTTATGTTTTCTGATTCGAGCCATCAAGGAACTAGAATGAGAAACAAGAGAGTGTTAATTATAAAAAATTGCTGGTTGTCTCAGTTATCACAGGTAATTTATGATTATACAGCTATGGACAAATTCAATGGTTTGAAAGTAATTAGCTAGAAAAATTTCGCAAACAATGTATCTCAATGTCTAAAGTGTCCAGATAAAATTAATAATCTAGTTCTCCTATATTACCCTGAATTATAATGGCGATTAAGTTAAGGAAAACTGAAGATGAAAGAAATTTTGAGAGACGTTCAAGAATAAGTAAATGGAAATCTGATATTGACAGAGCTTTAAGGCAGTATAAGAGAAATTATGACAAAAATGTAGAAAGCATCAAAGAAGCGATTAGTACAAACAATCTCGCGCGAGCTAGGCTGTTTGCGACAAATATTATAACTTTAGAAGGAGCAATGCGGGGGCTCACAGATTATAAATTGTTTTTGGATAACGTAGATCTGAGTCTTCAATTTGCGAAGACAACGAAAGACATCTGGGCCTCTTTAAGTGAAAGTACCAAAGACCTTACCAACAGTCAACTGACAGAAAAACAGGCGTTACAAGTCCAGCAAAATGTTGAAAAGATCATATCTGCATCAGAGCAGATCGAAGATAGGTTAACTGGGCAACTTGACATGATAAGCAGTTCTATTGATCAAAAGGGACTAAACAATACAAATGTTGAAGATATCGTTAAAAAATTCTCTCAAAGCGAGATTAAAACAGACAAGGTTGAGGAGTCAAGGCTAGATGATATCATAAAAGACGTGAAAAAAAGCATAGAGAGTAAAGAAAAAGTATAAAATAAAATTTATTGACCTTTATTTTAACAGAGCTACAGGAGGTATAATAATTACAGACTCAAGGAAATAGAAGTTTGGTATATACATCAGCAAATTAGATAAGCAGGAAAAAGTTGTATTATTATGGTATTAATACTCAAATCAAAGATTCATTACACTGATGGGACCCCTCAAGTAAAAACATGTTCAAAGATCTATCTCTACGTTGATCCCAGGAAGTTAAAAGGAACTTATGATGTAAAGCCCCTGTCCTTGGTTTACGGAAAGATAGTTTCAGCAGAACCTGCTGAGGACCTAGATATTTATGACGGCGGAAATTACATGTATGAAACAGTATCAGGATTACCAATATCGTTTATATTCCAACCGGCTTATGAGATTAAGGATTTTTTATTCTTATCAAAAAATTCCTACTCTAAACTGAGCAAAGTTGGAATAATTCCTGATCGCTTTGTACTCACTGTTGAGATTTTATCTATTCAAGGAAGGCTAAAAAATAGAAAGATATATCCAGAAGCACAGGTGTATGATAATCAAGACTGAAAGAGGTAGTTAGTTGAACAACATTAAGGAAAGATTCATTTTATCTGAAATTACATCGAAAATTCAGGAATGCTTAACTAATGAGAAGCTTGGACATAATGAAAAGGCAAAACTCTGCTACTCCGAGGTATACGCTCTTCTCGTCAAAGCTGCGGACACAGAAGATAAAACTACAAGAGAAAGAAGACTGAGGCAGGCCGAGTTGATAAAATCAAAGTTAGATTCATTCTCTGAAAATATAAAAAAGGGAGATACTATGCAAGAAGATTACGCAATCGCACTCCAGGATTTAGGGGCAAGAATAAAAAGCAATCCAACCAAGAAATTTGCAGATATCTCTGGACTTGAGGAAGTGAAAAAGTCTCTACTCTTAAATCTTGTTTATCCAATTAAATTTTATGAGCTTTCTAAAGAATTCAACATAAAGAGAAACCGAGGTGTTTTATTATACGGTCCCCCTGGAAACGGAAAGACATTGATTGCAGAATCCGTAGCTGGCGAAGCTGGAATTAATTTCCTTGAAATAAATCCTGCTTTCCTTTATAATGAACTTTTTGGAAAATTTGAGAAAAACTTAACAAAACTGTTTGATATAGCACACCACCTATCTCCATGTGTCATTTTTTTTGACGAGGTTGATACATTGATGCCTAGGAGAGATAACATAAACGAAAGCGTGATTAGAAGAGGTGTATCGCAACTCCTGATCGAAATAAACAAGGTAATGGAAGCAGAAGAAGGTCGTATATTTATACTCGCCGCGACTAATTTACCGTGGGAAATTGATCCAGCAATGTTGAGACCGGGTCGCTTTGATCTAAAACTGTACGTTCCACCACCAAATTTGGAAGCGAGAAAAGAAATGATTCGAAAGTTCTTATCTAGCATCCACTACGATAAGGACATAGATATTGATCAGATTGGAACCATGACGGATGGGTTTTCAGCGGCAGACGTTGAGTTTATTGGTCGCAAATCATCGGAAAAGGTTTTTCTTGAAGCAATCAATAACGGCGTAAGGCGTCCGATTAGTCAAAACGATATAATGGAGGCAATAAGCAGCGTCAAACCTTCTGTAAGTAAAGCTATGATTAGTCGATACGAAAATTATCTGGCTAACCATTAGACTTTCCACATAAAAAGTAATCTTAAGAATTTGTTTGAAATCCAGTGCTATTTTCTTTTGTGGCGTGGTTTATTATGAGTTCCTGAGGGGGGTTTAAACTGAGTCACTACAATTTAAGTTTTCTCATAGACCTTGTCTATTTGCAAACGAGAATAGTCTCATTGGATTAGATATAAACTGATGACACGAGTTACTATGAACGTTTTGTAGCGTTACTGATAAGTTAGGAAGAAATTATATACCAATCAAGGCGTTGATAAGTGAAGAGGAAGTTCGGGGAGAACTATGTAAGCAGGTCCCCTTGGAGCATGGAAGCTGAGGGATACCAGAGGATCTGTATATACGGCTATATAAATCAGAGGGCAAGATGTAGGTGAAATCTCTGGATTAAAGAGAAACTGAAAGGAATTTCAGAGATGAATAGCTGATATGGAGGATTTTGAGGATAATTGTTCAACAGAGCACTTTCTGGACAAACATTTAAATGTCACAAGGCTCTATATCTTTGATCTAGATGGGAGTAGAACAATTTTTAGCACCGGGCGAAAACATAAGGTTTACATCACCACAACCCGTTTCTTTTCAGGGGGATACATACACTTTTTTGATTACAGATAGGAGACTTCTCTGGCACAAAACAAAAGGTCTTCTTTTTAAGAAGAATAACTTTTCATCCGTTCCAATAGAACAGGTAAAGAATATAACTTATGAAGAGAAGGGACTAATGAAAAAGACTGGACACATCGTTGTTGAAGTCGGGAGCAAAACGTATACTTTCTCTGGAAACCTAGAAGCCATTAGGGCAATTTATTCCGAAATGCAATCATATCAACTTATGGACAGGGAACTGCACAAGCCACCACAGTAATTTTTTTATTGGATTGAACTGCATTCCATTTCGCAATGGAATTTAGCAGTACCTTTGTTTTATTATCTTGTCAAAGCACCTGAGTCTCTCGCACTTCGCATTTGTAGTTTTATCATTCTTACATGAATTGATCAAGAGTTGTTCCAGTTGTGTTTGATTTTCCAGCTGATCCATTCCGATTCGCGTCCTCTCCGGATTCCGGTATCATTATCTCATCGCCCAGGCTCTCAAGTACGCGGTTCAGCGTTTCTCTGACCCTGCTTGCATAGTAATTCCAGTCCGGGACTCCGTCAAATTTTGTGCCATCAATGAACGGTTCAACCTC
>JAKAYH010000293.1 GCA_021826835.1 Thermoplasmata archaeon
CGGCTTTGATGCACTATTCACCGGCATAAGATGGGATGAAAACGCTGCAAGGTCCACAGAAAGATTCTTCTCTGACCGTGAAAATCCCCCTCACACAAGGGTGCATCCCATACTGACATTCAGGGAAAGAGATATCTGGGATTACATGTTCAAATATGAGTTACCAATCCACCCAAAATATAAGGAAGGATACAGGTCGATCGACGGTATTAGAGATTCTACAAAGACCAGTGACAGACCGGCATGGGAACAGGACCTTGAAGGCACAAAGGAAAGAGCCGGAAGATCCCAGGACAAGGAAGGCATGATGGAAAAGCTCAGAAAAATGGGATATATGTGAACAAACAACCAAACATAATTTTATTAGTCTTAGATACACTCAGATCTGATTTTACCGTTGATCCTGATAAAGGAATTCCGCTATTAAAATCTATAAATGATAATTCCGAGGAATGGAATATATTTAATAACTGTGTTTCTCCAGCTTCCTGGACTATACCTGCTCACGCATCCCTTTTTTCCGGAGTTTATCCTTCCAGAAACGGTGTCATCGAGGGAACAGATGGTTCTATACCTGATTATTCTTTTCTGTATGATCATTACCAAGGGGACACTTTGCCAGCCTACATGAAAGGAGCTGGCTATAAGACCTATTCTTTTTGTCAAAACGGTCTTGTTGGTAAAGATACAAGTTTTATGAGAGGAGTGGATTTACAGATTTATTCAGAGAACGAATTCCAGGCTACCTATGATCGAATGCATAAATCTCTTAATGTAATATATGACAACTGGGGAGGAGACTCAGCTAGGAAGACTTTAAAGAAATCGTTTCAAAACCATAATACCCTAAGTTTGTTAAAGGAATATTACAATCTGAAATCAACAACTATTAAGTTGAAGAATTTGAACATGGCAAAAAAGGGGGGAAGAGAAGTTATTAAAAATCTGCAAAACATAAAAATTGAGGAACCCTTTTTTATGTTTACTAATTTGATGGAAACGCATGATCCTCATGATGAGTTTTCCCTTGGTATTGGTTGGCAAGATACAGTTTTTGGAAACAATGCAGGTTATGCAAAGAAAGTGAATGGTTTAATAGAATCTTATTCAAGTGCTGTTGATGAGGTTGACTTTTTTCTTAGTAATCTGTTTTCATTACTAAAAAAGCTCAAACTGTATGAAGATACCATGATCATAATTACATCAGACCACGGGCAGTCGTTATTTGATGATGGGTATTTTGGTCACTGTAACTTCCTCTATGATAGTATAATTAGAGTACCACTTTTAATCAAACTCCCACAAGGCCGAAGATTAGATATTCAACAGGGATACCAGTCTCTCACTGGAATTTTTGATTTCATTAAAACCGGATTAGAAAATAACAATTTTTATGACAATATCTCCAAAGAACTTGTCTTCTCAGAATGTAATGGTTTTTATGATCCAATAGTGAAGAAGTACAGGAATACAGTTAATTTTAGAGACATATATGAAAAATACAATATCCCGACCAAGGCAATCTTCAAGGATGGATACAAACTTACGTTTGATTTCAAGAATCATAAAATAACCGAACTAAAGAAAGGCAAGATTAAAGTTGATCCCAATGAAATACCTAAAATTTGTGACTCTTTGCTTGAAGATTTATCTATTTTCGCAAATGTAGATTTTTAAAAAAACAGAAATTGGCCAATGATTCTGAGGTATACTAAATGATTTATTCGTTCATAGATGAAAATTTCTCAGTCTATTCAAGTGCTTACTTTTTTCTCTGCAATTTTTGAAAGGCTTTCAAATAAATTTCTTACAACAACTTTCCATTCATAATTTGTGCACATATACTCATATGAATTCCCTTTTCTGTCAATATCTCGGATGAAATCGGTCTTTCTTTCAATCGACCTTAGTCCCTCAATGATAGAAGATTCATTTGGTTTGATGTATTCTATACTGTTTAAACTTTCAAACTCCTTCAATTTGGCTTTCAAGACTTCCGAAGCTAGTATATAAGTTCCAGAGGAGAGAGCTTCCAAAACAACCAGGGGAAAAGATTCTGCCTTGGTGGGAAATACGAAAACATCAGAACTCCGGAATAACTCAATGAGTTTACTTTCATCCACAAACCCCAGAACATGTATATTCTCTTTTTTTATCTGTGAAATAGAATCCGACAAAGTTCCACTCCCAGCGATGAAAAGTTCAAAGTGATCACTATTTAATTTTGTGAAAGCGTCTAGTAACTCCAAAATACCTTTTCCCGGCTCTAATCTTGATGCATATAATAATTTCAATCTACCAGTATTAACGGTTAATGACGGGGTGAATAGGGAGGTATCTACTCCATTAGGGGCACAAAAAAAACGTTCATTTTCCTTAAAAATTTCATAAGAAGCGTTTGAAATCAGATGTATTGCATCAATATTGTTATCCAATAAACCAATATTTAATAGCTTAAAAAGAGCCTTCTTTGTGAAACCTGTATTGGCTAAGGAAAAAAAATCATAAACATGTTCACTACCAACTATAAGTGGTTTTCCTGACTTTCTAGGTAGAAATGTTGAGAATTGGTTAGGGATAAGGTAAACAATATCCTGATGCGAGAGTATTTTCTTAAGGTTTCTCCTGTGCTTAATAAAGTCTACAGCGATCAGTGATGAATACAACACTACACTCTTCATGAATATTTTAAAGAGCCTTGGATAGTATTTTTGAAATTTCCAGGTGAATAGATCCAGTTCGATAATACGTGACCTAGAGAATAATTCAGTTATATTGCTCTTCGGAACATTTACTTTTGTGCTGTATGGACTATTTACAATACTTAATTCAAAATTTTCAGGAGAGTACAAGCTATAATAATACAGAGATCTTTCAACTCCAGCCCAATAAGTTAAGTTCGATGAAGTGAATATCACCATCTTGTATTTCATCAGTCATTATTGGAATTCCGTTTAAAAACTATACTCTAATTTTTATTTCAATACCAATAAAAGTAAGATTCACTCATATTCTACACAGACAATTTGTGGAATTTCCACAGAGTTGCACAAATTTCCATAATTATAAATGCTTATTGTAACTGAAGATGTGAAGAGTACGCCACCACAATTGCTCAGTTTTACTATTATACCTGAATCGACATTAAACCACTTTCAAATCTTACTTAAAGTTCTAAGAAACGAAAAGAGCGTTAATTTAACTATGGTTAAAGAACCAAAGATTGTTCAAAAAATCAATAAAACAATATGTCGAATTGAATTTGTAGCGTTAAGTCTGGTCAAATACGGGTTCAATGTTGCTATAATTAATATAATCATGCGATTACAGGATGTGAAAGTTACATTCTTAACTCCACAGTCATTGAGAAGTTGGGGAGGAGGGGAAAGATGGATTTATACCATTGCGAACCTTTTGCAAGACAATAATTTTCAAGTAACAGTATTATCATTAAGTTTTAGTCCAAATAATCTGTATCGAATTAATATGGAACAATTGCTCGAGAACGCCAAATTCAAGTATGAAGAGCTACCGTTTATAAAATCTAAACACATACCCCTCAGAGCGTCTAAATTCCCGAAGAAGATCGAAACTGATGTCGCATATGTTATCGGAGGATATTTCTTTTATTTGAAACAAGTATCCAAAATAAAAATTCCGATGATCTATGGATTTCACGATCCAGCATTACAAGAAGAAAGGAATTACTTTCAGAGAAAAATAGTTGAAAATATCCTTCCTAATTTCAAAATAATTCACGTTCTAAACAGATCTCAACAAAAAATCCTTACGGATAAAGCTAGGAATGTTCTACTGCCGAACACATGGCTTTACGATAAACCACCCATTGTACCTAAATATGAAAAATTCACTGTACTTTTTTTTGGAAGGCATGAAAAAGACAAAGGAATTGAAACTCTGAAATACGTGATGAACAACTTACCATTGGATATTAATTTAGTTATTTGTGGCAGTGGCACAATGTCTGATGAACTTAGAGTAAATTCACCTAACATAAACTTTTTAGGGTTTGTACCAGAACTAAAACTTGAGGAATTGATCTCGAAAAGTCACGCAGTGTTATTTCCGTCCTATTCA
>JAKAYH010000294.1 GCA_021826835.1 Thermoplasmata archaeon
AAATGCCAGGTCTGCGGAATTCAGTGCGTGCCCATTATCCCATTTCAAGTTGGATCTCAGCGTTAAATTCCAAACTTTATAAGACGGATTTGAGGACCACGTTTTAAGCAATCCAGGATGTATTCCTGAATCAGGCGGAAATCCCATTGTGACCAGTGGGGTATAAAACAGATAATTCAATCCAGATGCAGAGTAAGTAGTGGTAAATGGGTTAAGCGTTGACCAGGAATAGTCACTCAACAGGAGGCCCATGGTCAGAGTGGACTTATTGGCTGCACTCTGCCCAGTGCCTGTGCTGCTCATTGCATTCATGCTCCCATTTGAAATGCTTCTGCCTGATTGGGTGATATCATAAAGGGCAGTACCCATCATAACAACCGCAATCATTACAACTACGAATTTCTTTAAGTTATTATTAAGCATAGAAATCATATTCTAATCACTATATTTATATATTCATAACACTCATCTCAGGTAGTATATTTTTATTGCAACCACTCTGGGATACAGAAAATTTCCTGAATTCCAACAAGGGCAGAAATAATATGGAGATTAAAGAATTATAAAGGAAGGATCAGTTGCCTCAATCTTGCTTGCATAAAAATGGATCATTTCCCGCAAAACAGGGAATTAAACCCGATATAGCACCATGGGTTGTTTTAAGAATCTTGCTGCCGTTTCATTTTTTGGGGCCAAATACAAAGCTGAGTTTTTTGTTATTTTTCTATTATTGCTTATTCATGCCCACTCCAAATTCCAGAAAACTCAAAAAAATTTCGAGTTTTCATACGGGGAACGAAAATAAAAGGCAAACTGAGAGCGATCACTTCATCTGGCATCGTTCCTGGCACCTCAACTTCAGGCATGAGAGTCCACATAGACATTTTTAAAATTCAAGAATTCAGGACTATTTTCTACAATATTATTTTGTATTATACTACAGCCGTTAATATAGAGTTAATTTATTATTTAATAATTCAGTATATGCAATGGATGGGGCACTGAATGAGGAAAACGTTAAAGATAATAGCAGTGATTTTTACATCGCTCTTGGTTGTTGGTGGCTTTTATTATGGCTATGAACAGTACAATAAGCCAAATATTCCCGTATCAAACCCCCAACCGGTAAAGAACAATTCGACAACTCCTCCACCACCTGAACCGCCAAAGTACATAGCAAACGTTATAGGCACCTCTTCAAATCCTTATAATTACGTTCCCATAAAACAGGGAGCAATTGGAACAGACCTGTGGAATATAAAGTCAGCAAAAGGAGAAACCAATATGACTTTAAGTAATAACCACAGCCTTTATGTAAATTCCAGTTTTTCCAATGTACAGAGCGGGGTCAATACAATTCTTGGGTACCCGGAAATAGCATATGGATATAACCTTGAAGACCAGTTATTTGGAAATTCACAGTCTTCATCATTGCGTTTTCCAGTTAAATTCTCCACCTTTGAAAATTCTTCCTTCAATTCCACAGTTAATTATTCGTTCACAAATCTTAACCCCAAGGCAATACCAATTGACTTTTCATATGACCTGTGGCTTGAAGGAAATCCTACACCATTGCAAAATCCAACACAGGGCGATTTGGAAGTAATGATCTGGATGTACAGTCAGGACAATCAACCCATCGGAACGCAGGTAGGGTCATTCAATTCCAGCATTACCTTTGATCATAAGCAATACAATTCAAAATGGGAGGTTTGGTATGGCAAAGCAAATGCATGGCCAACTGTCTCCTTTGTTTTACAGTATCCAGGTGTTGCAAGCCATGCCAACATTTCCTTGAATATCTCAAAATTCATCAGTTATGGTGGAATAGTTTCAAATGAAAATGTATCAAACCACACACTTATGGGCATAGAAATGGGAAACGAATTTGGAAACGAAAATATAAGCACTAACATAAGCAACTGGGTGCTCAGCTATTATGCTTTCGAAGCAAACAAGGCTAAAATTAACATGCTGGAATAGTGGATTTTAGAGGAAAATTGAAAATTGAGGATCAGGTTAACTGAAACCCATTTTAAAATTTAACCTCTCATGGGCATCTCCGGCTGTCAGGACGAAAGGATTCCCCACATTTGCTCGCGCCTTTTTCCAGGTTCAAGCCTTATCGAACATTTTCTTGCAAAAAAAAGATTGCACCTGTTAGCAACAAACTCAAACAGACATCCATTTCAGGCTTTCAGGTATACCGCTATTTTCTGCAATCATCTTATATATAAGCGCACTTGGCCTCATGATAATGGACTTATCTTTTAAGTTAACGCCGAAAATCCCAAATTTAAATGAAAATCCAGAGGACCATTCATAATTGTCAAGCAATGACCAGTGGAGATACCCTCTGACGTCTATCCCGTCTTCAATAGCTCTTTCAATTTGTGATATATGGGACACCAGGTATTTTGGCCTTATCCTGTCCATCGAATCAGCTATCCCGTTCTCCGTTACAATCAGAGGAAGTTTGTAATGATCACTATATTGCTTGAGAACATTGTAAAGGCCCTCTGGATAGCATTCCCAACCGAAATCACTCACATCTCTGCCAGCCTTGCTTAGCATTCCGGATGTAGCATTATGGCCATATCCGCTGAGAACGCTGTAGCCATTTTGCTTTGCTTTTATGACATGTCTTGTATAATAATTAACTCCGATCCAGTCCAGTTTTCCCTTAAGATCAGGCCTCGAAGGGTTTGAATCTTCCCTGAAGTTTTCGGATTCTGATACCGTATTGACCCATTTCATATCACCAAATATGAGTGAATCAAAGAATGAGTACCTGTTATCATAAAGAGCTTCTTCAACTGCTTTCTCATCATCCCCCCCCTGAGGAACGAAGTCAGCATTTGCGTAAATGAGCCCTACAGGTTTCACGGTGTATTTCTTCATCTCATCATAGGATCTTCCTATGGCTTCTATGATGTGTTTTTTGCACAAATTTCCAGCTTCAACCGACGGATAGGCCGGAGGAAACCCGGATTTTACATTAACATACCCGTTTCCATATACAACATTTGGTTCATTCATTATTGAAAATTGGTCGGCAATAGCCTCAAATTTCCAGCTCACATAGGCTGCATATTTAACAAATTCTATCACCGTGCTGTGGTTCAGCCATCCATTGTCCTTGTTGCCCAAACCACTTTTTCTGGAAGCAATTGGGTCATGAAGTTCAAGAGGCAAAGGCCAGTGATACGCATTTACGATCAGTTTCATTCCATTTTCCTTTACGTTATGAAAAACTTTTATGTAATGTTCAAGGGCGCTTTTTTCAACAATCTTATCCATTTCCTCCAGTACCTTTTTTGTCACATTTACCTTGATGATATCCCCACCGTCTTCGGACACTTCAACTTCAACATTCCTGGCAGCATCCGGAAAAAGCCTTGTCCATTCAAGCCCAAGCCTCAGCACGTTTGCCCCAAAGTCGGATGCATGTTTATTATACACTTCATATCTGTCCCAGTATCCAATTCCATTTTCAGGGAGATCCCCGGAAACAAGACCAGTTTTTATATTATCTTCATCATGAACCCATTTCCACCAGTCAGACTTGTTATCAACCGGTCCAAGGCCCATCTCGGACTGAAATCCCGATATTGAAAAGCCCATTAAAAAGTTTTTTTGGAACATAAAATATGATAACCGTTTTTAATAAAAGTATTTGTAAATACTACCTCTCATAACACTGGTGATTTTCTCAGTCCTGCCCAAGGATATTATACACTTTCCCTTCAGTTTCAATAAGGTATTTCTTTAATTTCCAGGCAAGAGAAGTTTCTCTCGAATCCGGGTCTCCAAATTCCGTTCCAAGTTCGACACCCATAAGAAACTGGCCTAATTCCTGATTCTCCATAAAGCTCTGCGCAATCCTGAAAACGTCTCTCAGTTCAAACGATATTTCAGCGTTACTTGGTACTAGCTTTCTATCGAACAGCAAACTAATTGTTAACCATCCTGCACCTCTGCCTTTCCAAATATCTACTGGTATTTGTGCTTTTTTTCCATTCAGGTTGCATTCCAGGTTGATTCTATCCACAACAATACCTATTGGGTGCTGTTTTGAGTGATACAGCCATAT
>JAKAYH010000295.1 GCA_021826835.1 Thermoplasmata archaeon
TCATAGAGAGGAGCAAGAGACTTCACCATGGTTTACAGAGTTCTCGATTCGTACAGAAAGAGAGGAAAATTTCCCTTCAGGGTTAAGCCGAGTTAACTTCAGGTGACAGAACTCTTACTGGCAGGCAATAATTTTATAAACCAACTATGCTATGACTATTTAAAAACGTATATATATCTTATCAAGGTACGAAGCGGTGCAGAGGTGGATGAAATCTGACTAGAAATCATGAAATAGGGGGCGAACATATACTATCTATGATTGATCTGACTTATCTCGAATACCTACGGGAACAGAGAGGGGGGTTTCACACATATTTTTTCTGGCCTGTTTATCGAAAAAGAAAGGATCTTTATCAGGATATGAAGTTTGAACGTTTAGAGGGCAAAACTTACAAAGTGCTGACTGATGATGCATTAACTCTGGGTGGAAACAAAACTAATTTTGGTCCGGATTTGATTTATCAGGAACTTTCAGACGATTTCGGTGTGGCTTTTGGAACATATTTAAGAAAAGGGCCACGCGATATAGCCAACTCGATCTCTGTATTAGAGACCCTTTGCCTCATTCCGATCCGATTCGAAAAGGCAATTTTATTTGAATTCCTTAAGAATCCCAGCAATTATTCAGAATATCGGTTAAAAGAATACCGAGGAAAAGCTCCGAGACTTCAATCTTATTTCAAAGATGACCGTTGGAACTATGAAAAAGGTAAAAATGCCATACTTACTAGGCTCGAAGAAGATGCAAGGATGGGTTTGAAACCTTATCAGGCAACATTCAAAAAACAATCGGAGGAGGGAAGTGTGAAGGTATTTGAATCGGGGGCATTGCTAACTGATAAACCAGAAAACAACATTGAATTCGTTACAGATATAATTGAAAAAGTTGTCTCTGAGGGAAAAGGCACAGTAGCCCTTGCAAAGAAGGTTAAGATCGAGCATTTGAAAAAGGCAATTTCGTTGAGACTTCACACGGATATGGTTATTGGTATTGAGCAAGCAACCTCTGAGTCCATCATGGCATTTATAAAGAGGTTGGATAAGACAACGGGAATTTATGGACTATGGAATGAAGAAAATCAGTATTTTGTTAATGTTCAATATGAAAAGCTTAAAGACGACAGCAAGGAAGTGTCCTCTTCATACTCCGTGAGTATTGAGCCTACATCCATAATTGCTTCCCCAACGGTAGAACCCGCCCTAGAGGATACCCTTTCTCTGTTTTACGACATAGACCGTCACTTCCAGATAAAACAAGAAAAAGAGGTGTCCGCCAAATAAGTGCTAAAAAAAGCGAATCTGGTAGAGTTGCGACAAGACTAAGTAATGTTAGGCGAGAGCTTGAACATTCTAGGATGGAGTACATTATTTACAAGGCATTTTCGAGAAGTAATAACAACCATCCCTATGCCTACGTTTCTTCAGACGTATTGACACATAAAGACGGTGCGAGAGATGATGCGTGGGATTTATTATTAGTTGATAAAGCGGCACTTGATTCTAATGTTTTCAAACCAGTTTTTATTGAGGTTAAGTCTTCTGTAAGTGACGCAAGTGCCACACTGTCTGAAATGAAATCCAAAATCGATCTCACAAATAATTTACTCAGAGATAAAGCTGGCATAGATTTCATTGTGGGACAGATCCCTGAAGAAGTTGAAAATCCTCCAGACCTTACAATTGAAAACCCAGAATTTGTAATATTTTCACCAAGCCACTACTATCATAGTGTTTATAGAAGAGCCAATATGGTTGAGGAACACTCGGATCCGAATAGTATACCACTAATCCTTTGGAGCTTTGAAAACTCAAGTGCATCTTCACATTGCATATCGATACCATATATTGATGAAAACAACGTAAAGAAGTGCAAAAATATTCTGACAAACGGAAACAAATTTGTTGTTTGCAAGCACGACAACGATAACCTTAACAGTTGGTTAAGGTCCTGTGCCGAACAAAATCTAGGAGCTTCTGGCGGGGTTATGCCGTCTGGGAACGGCTTCACCGATATTGCAGTTAATATTGTTGCGTTGCTTACTACTGGAAGAGTGTTTAACAGTTCAACTTTAAAACTCGGAAAGACAGACGTCTCGAACAAAATTCGAACTTTCTTTACCACTTACAGGATCTTTGTATCGGATCAATTCATAAAAAGGATTATTGAAACTATGGAGGCCTGCCAGATTATAATGCCAAATTACGACCCTATGCATACTTTTTCACTTAACAATACTGTTTCTGAAAAGTCAAAGAGAGCGGATTATTTGATTGAGGATATTGTCAGGAGACTTGTAAAGAATAATTTTGGTTCTCCATCGGAGACACTGGAAGGAAGTAAAGATTAAATCACCTTGATTCTTCAGTTCGATAAGATTCGGACACTTCCCACTTTTGTGTGGGTAAAAAAGACCTGAAATGATATTCCAACCCTATGAAACATCCTCAAAATTGATAGTCCATACTCAAATGTTGGTTTAGGTTAATGAATGTCCATGAAAGCACTGAAGACACATTACGAGCGATCTTACTTCATAAGGCCTTTGGAAGGCTACCCATATGAAATCAAAAAGAACCCATAAAAAATTAGCTGAAAACAGTGATACCTCAAACAAAAATTTCCTAGAATGGTACACTCTAAATTACATAATATTTTATCAACTCTATAAGAATGCGGCATGGGCACATGTGCGAAAAACAACATGGATCTGGGATGCATCCTGTTAAATTGTAATGTTCGAATTTGATACTGGAGTATCATCCAATTGACAGAAAGAAATCCCATACACTACAACAAAGCCCTGAACAAGAGGCTGAAATACAATTTCGAAAAGTCCTCATAAAGAATGAAAGGAGTTGTTCACCCATGGATTCGTCCTTACCCTTCTTCAGGGTGGCCTCAATGATAGTGGATAAAATTCGGGTCTTCTGATCTTCCGGCAGCATGTCTAGGATGCTCTGGACCTCAGGGAATATCAATTTTTTCTCTAACATGGACTTTTCGACCAGTGCCTGCCTTTCATTAATCTCTATAGATGCCTTGGTT
This sequence comes from Thermoplasmata archaeon, assembly GCA_021826835.1. The sequence goes on from JAKAYH010000295.1 coordinate 3,049, forward strand.
GTTATGGAAACCAACATTTACGGCAAAAATCAGCTGTACTTGAGTTTTTCTTATCGCACCGCCCGCATGTCCTGGGACTGGTACGGGACATGGTCTTGACCTTGGGATCTATTCCATTGGCCGTCGAGATGGCGTTTTTCTATTGCTGACCGGAGAGATTGCCATATTTTTCTGCCATTCTACTTGAATCTGTCTATCCCAGTTGCGCCTTAAGGACGTTTTCGGACAGAGCCTCACTTTGCTTGGTTGCATAAGAATACCGGAAAAGACGCAAGTGTACCCGTTTTTTATACCTGTCCGGGTTGCCGCTTTATGGAGACTAACCCTCGCTGAATCATATGTCATGTCCTCCTCTGTAACCATGCCCGCAGATAATGGGCTGTTGGGTTCATCCCGGTGAGAATGGACCTGTCTCCATTCCCTGGGATAGGCAATTGGATCACCGACAACATAGACCCTTCTTTTCCCTGTAACATGAAGTGTCAAGCCAATGCCGTAAAGTTCGGCATCCCTTAATCTCAAGGACAATAACTCGACGACTCTGCATCCAGAATCATAGGCGAGGCTGAATAACGCCTTTTCCCGGTAATTTCTGCATCCTGCGACGATGCTGTTAATTTCATCGTCGTTTAGCATTTCCTCAGATTTTTTCATTCTTTCAACGTTATTCCGGATGCGGAACCACAAACATGCCTTATTGTATTTTCTCTTAGGCAAAAACCATCTGTAAAATTTTCTCATTGTCTGTTCATAGTCCTCAATGCTCCTTGTACTTAGACCTTTTTTCGATAGAGCATCAAGCATTATTTTCGGATCATCCTCGCTTGGGTCTGAGAATTGCTCACTCAGTATTTTAGCCATCGATCTCGATTTGGCGAGATAAACCCGCAAAATGGGAATGTGTTTCTGATCAGAGGTGCAACACCACACTATAGTTCTGGTACATAATATAGAAAGCGACAATTATAACAATTATGGCAAATATCTGTGTAAGCCTTCTTTTGGGCACCTTTCCGGCGAGTCTTGCACCAAA
>JAKAYH010000296.1 GCA_021826835.1 Thermoplasmata archaeon
ATTCATCAGGTATGGTCATCGCATGATTCTCATATTTTATCCTGTATGAGTTAGATTCTTTAGTATAAGTGATATCTTTACCCTGCAATGGAAGAATTAGTTTGTGATCCATGGACTCCAGTATTTTCCTCAGTTCTTTTTTTATTACAACAAAATCCATGACCATTCCATTTACGATCTCACCTGTTATTTTGATGTCAATGGCGTAATCATGTCCATGCAGCCTCCTGCATTTGCTGTGGTATGGTATAAAGTGAGCTGCAGAGAATTTCAGGTTGGTTTCCCATCCGTTGATGAATATGGACATCATTTTTTGTTTCTCCTTTCTTTCATTTCTTCCCACATGGAGTCTGGAAGCATGGATAACATGCTGAACTGAGCAGCACTGTTGATGTATTCTCCACCGTCTATCCTTATGGTTTCACCGTTGATATATTCTGCAGCATCGCTCATGAGGTATGCTGCGAGTTCACCTATCTCTTCCTTCTTTCCAAGCCTTCTCATGGGATTCCTGTTTACCATTAAATTTTCAGCTTCATCTCCAGGAATAAGATTCTTCCATGCACCGTCAGTCTTAAAGGGGCCCGGTGCTATTCCATTTGCCCTGATTCCCTTGGGGCCCCATTCTGCTGCTATGCTTCTTGTAAATGCCTGGAGGCCAGATTTTGCAGTTGCAGATGGAACCACATATGGTGAACCAGTGTCAACATAAGTTGCGAGAATGCTCAGAATATTTCCCCTTTTACCTTCCTTTATCCATCTCTTTCCAACTTCAAGGGTAATGTTTATTGAGCCTGTTAAAACTATATTCAAAACTGCTAAAAAACCATTCATTGAGAGATCTTCTGTTCTTGAGATGAAATTACCTGCGGCATTGTTTATGAGGCCTGAAATTTCATGCTCACTCATCATTTTGTTAACAATCTCTTTAATCTTATCAAAATCTCTTATGTCTGATGAATAAGTGAAACTTTCAATACCCTTTTCCTTAAGAGAATTGCTTGCTTTATTCAGTTTTTCCTGATCTCTGCTAATAATATGAATGACTGCACCATATGAACCTAGAGTGTTTGCCATCTGGAGGCCCAGTCCTGATCCCCCTCCTGTAATAATTATACCTTTGCCGGAAAACGGTTTTCCATTAAGCATAGGAGTTCATTCTCACATATATCATTAATTTTAAGGTAAAGAACTGTGCGGTGTTCATAAATTTTAGTTGCTATTTAATATTGTAAGGTACCAATTATAATGGGCATTTAAATCAAATCATAAACGTAAGTTTTAATACATTATTTAACCTGACATCCTCAACGGTTCAGTGATCTTAGTTGTCGATTAGCTCTGAAATGATACAGATGGATGCATCATACTCTCAGGTGAATCCATCGATTCAGCAGTTACAACAGGAAAACAGGGAAGCGCAAAGACAGTCATACTTGTGTTCATTGATTATACCTGCCTACAATGAAGAGAAAAGAATAAAACCGTTTCTTGAAGATTTGAAAACAAAGATCCCATCTAACTGGGAAGTTATCATCGTTTGTGATGGAACTGATAAAACCGCTGAAATTGCAAAAAAAATTGATGACAGATTCAGGGTTCTTTCCTTTAGCAAGAGGCTTGGAAAAGGGGGGGCCACTAAAAAGGGATTCTTAGCTGCTACTGGAGAAATTATAGGATATGTAGATGCAGATGGAGCAATCCCTTGGGAAAGCATCCAGAAAGTTTTTGGTGTTGTCTTAAATGGTGAGAAAGTTGCAGTAGGTTCCAGATGGATGAATGATTCAAAAGTTTTAATAAGACAACCAATAGCAAGAGTGATTCTTGGGAGATTGTATCACTATTTCACAATGCTTTTTCTAAGAGTTAACATCAAAGATACTCAATGCGGACTTAAAGTATACAAAAGAGAAGTAATAACAAAGATTCTTAAAGACATCACTATTAGTAATCTATCCTTTGATACTGCTTTTCTTTATCATTCCCAAAAAGCTGGCTACAGTGTTACAGAAATTCCAATTTCCTGGAAAGACATGGATGGAAGTAAAATTTCCCCTGTTAAAACTTCAATTATTATGCTTATAACTTTAATTGGAATAAGACTTGCGCATTCAAGATTTTCAAGTAAAATCTTAAAATTTATAGAAATAAATTTCATAAATTTTAGTAATATAAGATTTTGAAATATTTGTGAAAATTTGATACGAATATCATAATTATTTTTTCAAAAACATATCATATTTGATCAATTCAAACTGGTTTCCTTCTGATAGATTTATTTTCTGATAATGTGTTAATGTATCATTAAACTTTTCATATTTCATTTACTGGAGCAAAATCTCCTGTTTTTCTTTACTGAATATTCTTCAACTTGATTGATTCTAACTTTATAGAGAAAAGTGTGTTAATTGTTACAATCATGATTGCTAATTAATAATAAATGGTAAAACAGTTGTTCCAAGTGATTTTTCTCAGCCTATGTATTTATTTCAAATGTTTGAATCAAATTATTAGCTAACATCATTTTTGTGGATTTGGCTACCATATTGAAAACGGAATATTTTTCTTAAAATACAGGGAAAATTTTTGAGTTATGATTGCGCTAAGTATGACCATTGCTATTTCAATTGTTGACAGAGTTTAGATATTCATCAATGAACTTTTAGAAGTACTTCTAGTGCAATGCTAAACACTAAAATTAATTCCTTCTCTTCGTGAACACAAATGGATTTGAACTTTAACGATTGTATATTTTATTCTCATCTCTTTTATATGCTTGATATAAATGATTTTATCGATATTTACATCATTGCGAATAAATTTTCTTTATTTTTTATTAAATAGTAATTTGTAGCCATACCTTAGAAAATCTCTTTTTATCAGATGAATACCACATACTTTAGGATTATACTAGAAAAAGAATGTGTCAACCACAAAGAAAGTCATTAAAGCCGGACCAATTCCTATGAGGAATAAAAGCGTAAATGCACTCTATTTACTTGTAAAATATTTCCTTGCTCAAATTACCTTAAAATGCCTATTTTATGTTAGTAGTATATGAAATATGCAAATATTTTTCCTTTTCTTATTTTTATTTGTTTTTTCTTTAAAATCATGTGATGCTTTTAAGAATGATACAAAATAGAAAACCTCAAAAAATAAATGACTATCCTCTTATCATGGAAATACTATTATATTTAGATTAAATTTAGATTTATTTATTATGATATCTGAAATCAAGATATTAGTCATAGCATCTAAAGTTCGAAATCCTATTTCTGGTAGACTCAAAGTTCTCCTTAATTGGACTAAAGGTTTCAAATCGAAATTAATAATTATAAAGCCAACTTTTAATTTAGAAGATCTAAAAGTTGTATCCTCGGGTGTAAATATTGAAATTGTAAATCAACATGACGCTAAACTCGCTATTGAAAACTTCGGTCCTTCTTTTGTTTTCATAGATGATAGAGATTTTGATATTTTGAATCTTCTTAAAGATTATAAAATCATTTCATATATTTACCCAATTCATGGTTTATGGGCAATGCCGGGGTTAACAACCTCACATTTAATTGGTTTAACAGAAAAAACAAAGGTGAAAATTTATCGTACCATACCACATTTTAAGTTGAGAAATAAGTATCAGAAATTTAAAAAGTACTCCTCTACGATTATTGCACAATCATACACATCTTCGGGCATTTTAAGATATTATTATGGGTTAAACCCATCAATGGTTCTATACAACCCAGTTGACAGATCAATCTTTAAACCTATGGATTCAATTGAAAAAAAAATTAGCTCGAATGAAATAACAATGTTCTTGGGGTCAAATAATGGAGATACGGATTTGAATTTGGTTAAAAAAGTATCTAGAATCTCAAAAAATTATGGCCTTACCCTAAACACATTCGGATATGAAAAAAACCTTCAATACGCTTTAGAAAACAATAGGGAAACTATATATTTTAAGAAAATATCTGATTCAAATCTTGCGAATATCCTATCTCGTTCCCATGCAGTAATTTTACCTCAAGTTGATGAACCAGCAAGCTATGTTGGTATAGAATCTATTTCTT
>JAKAYH010000297.1 GCA_021826835.1 Thermoplasmata archaeon
TAATCTTTATATTTTGTGGAATATTTCCGGCTGGGTCATTGTTCTGTCACAGTAGACGCATCTCAGTGTCAGAGGTTTTTTTGATTCGACCCTGAATTCCGCACTAACTGGTTCCTTATTGTTTGATATGCAGTTCTGGTTTGAGCACTTAACAATCCCAATGATGCTGTCAGGTATCTCCACTGTGAATTTTCTTTCTATTTCAAAGTTCTTGATTATATTTATTGTTGCCCCTGGAGAAACCAAAGATATGCGATCAAGTTCACCCTTCTTCAATACCCTCTTCTCAATCTTTACAACATCCTTGAAGGTATTCATCGTCTTGCTCCTTACATTCATTAAGATACTAACGGTGAAATCTTCTCCACCGTTTATTCCCAGAGTCGACAGCACTTTAAGCGCTTTTCCATGATCAATATGGTCAATGACAATTCCATCTTTGATCTTGCTTACTTTGAGCGTGCTTTTATTATTCTCCTCCATTCAGTTCACCCCCAGCATCTTACTGATCAGGGCCATCCTTACAGGTACCCCGTTTGCTGCCTGCTGGAAATATCTTGCGTTCACCGTTTCATCCACATCAGGTGATATTTCATCTATTCTGGGAAGAGGGTGCATTATAATGGAACCTTTCTTCATTGCCTCCGTAGTTTCAAGGTTAATGGAGTATGCTCCTATTACGCTCTGATATTCGTTTGGATCAACGAATCTCTCCTTCTGGATCCTTGTTACATAAAGAACATCGGTTTTAGGAAGGACAGCATTAAGATCTCCGGATACATTCACTTTGAAACTTTTAGGTAAAGCAGATATAACATGTTCCGGCATCTTTAATATATCCGGAGAGACGAGATTGACGTTTGCCTTGAATCTGGTAAGCATCCTTACGAGGGAATGCGTTGTTCTTCCGTATTTCAAATCTCCCAGAATTGTTATGGTCAATTTATCGAAGTTGCCGAATTCCTTCCATATTGTGTATAGATCAAGAAGTGTCTGCGTTGGGTGTTGTCCTGAACCATCCCCACCATTAATGACAGGAACGGAAGAAAATTTTGAGGCCAATCTGGCTGAACCGTCCAGTGGGTGTCTTATAACTATAATATCTGAATATGCCGAAGCCATTCTCATGGTGTCCGCAAGGGTTTCTCCCTTGGCGGCCGAACTGGACTTGGGCTCCGGTACTGAAAGCACCGAACCTCCCAGTCTGTGCATGGCACTTTCAAATGAAAGCCTTGTTCTTGTGCTAGGTTCATAGAAGAAAGTTGCCATTATCTTTGATTCAAATTCAGAAATTCTCTTTCCTGTTTTCAAAAGATTTTCATACTTCTTCGCCAATTCAAATATTTCAAACATTTCCCCAGTTTCTATGTCGTCAACCGATACTACATCCCTTTGTTTAAGCATTAAAAATAATGATGTTAGCTTGATATATAAATCTGGTCAGGAGTTTTTTATTGAATCTGGAAATCTTGACTGGAGTTTGATAATTTACTGTGAGATTGAGAGGAATCTATGCTGGTCTTTGATACCTTGAAATATGTAATCAGGGCATAGACAGATGCCAGAAATATTAGGAATGAAGCCATTGCTCCGTAAACGATTATCTTAATTCTATCCTTCTTAACATTATTCATGGCGGCAGCAAGGAAAATAAAAGAACCTCCGCTTCCCATAATGGAAGTAAGGGCGTTTAAGGGCCTCCTGAAATCCAGTATGGAGAAACGCTCTATTGATATCAAAGTAGCCAGAAGGTCATAAGTTCCGGGGTGAAACAGAATGTGAAGGTAGAAAAAACTTCTCAATGCAAGGGCAAGTGCGAACATGATTGGCATTGCAAACATCATTATCATCTCAAGCTTGTAAAAATTTCCTGCTCTTTTTGCAGTTCCATTTTTGAAACTTGCAAAAAGTGATCTCCATGAATTTCTTGTCCACCTTACAAGTTGCTTTGAGAATCCCTTAACTGTTTTTTTGGCGTTTACATATACCATAACGTCAAAATCCTTGGTTGCAAGATACCCTTTTCTTATTACTATTGAGGTAAGCTCCGAATCGTCTCCCCCTCCTTCAAATGGAATTTGACCGTTAATTCTCAAATTACGAAATGCTGCTGATAGAACATGATCCTTTATCAATTCTGTGCGATACATTGCACATGCACCATCCAGCAGGGACACACTCCCACGAAGACTCATTGCCCTCATTATTGTCTCTTTGGATCGTTCTATAAACTCCGATGCATAGGAGATTTTGTTGTCATTCTGAAGAATCACACTTACGTTTGCCCCAACCCCACCAACATTCGGTGAAAAATTATTCAGCAACTTTCTGACTCCTCCCTCTGAAAGGTTCGCATCCGCGTCTATAAGTAAAACGAATTTAGTATCAACTCTTGACATACCCTTAGCTATTGACTCCCGCTTTCCCATCCGACCCCCATTTTTTAATAGAATAACTTTCGGAATGAACTGAAGGATGTCATATGACGCACTATTACCATCAACAACAACAATGATCCTCTTTACCTGACTTGCCAGAGAAGTCAGACTCTCGTGAACCTTCTGAGGATCTTCTGAATAAACAGGCATTATTGCAGTAACATCTTTTTCAGAATATTCGATATAGCCATAATTCTTCTTTACATATTTTGAGGCATATGCTGCATTCAATAGATAGAAGAGCATTGATGCGACAGATATTAGCAAAAGAATGGTAACAACAGTCAATAAACTGATATTCATTATTTCTGAAGTATTGTTAACGAGAATTTAAATTTATGGAACAACATATTAGTACACTTCTTTAAATGCGAGGAAAATAAAGGATTTTGAAGAACTGAAAAGTTGACTTGCCTTTGAAAGAAATAAGAATTTAGTTCGAATTATTGAGGGGTTTGACTGAGTGCCGCCTGAAATTTAAATCCGTGCCTTTGCTTTAACTGTCTGTCATATAATCAAACACTTAACCATGACAAAGCCAATCCTTTTAATTTCCCCAGTCATATCATAATGAAAATTTCATGGCGCAGGACGATAAGACTGTTTACAAAAATATACAGCGGGAAGCTTACGAATTTGGTATCGGCAAAACACCTATTTTTTCGTTTTCACATGAAAATGGTTCCAATATATATGCCAAGCTGGAATCGTTCAACAGATTTGGATCTATCAAGGATCGTGCAGCATTTTTCATGATAAAGAAAGCCCTATATGATTCAGGAGAAAGTATTAGGAAGGTAATAGTTGAAGGAAGTTCGGGCAACACTGGTATTGCAATAGGAAATATTGCAACAGCCCTGGGCATTAAGGCAGAGATAATAGTGCCACCGGGTGTATCAAAAGGTACCATGATCCAGCTGGAAAAAACCGGAGCGAATATAGTATTAAACAGAGAGAGTTCCAACCCAGTAAGCACTGAAGGAGCAATTAACCAGGCGAAGAAGAAGGCAAAGGACAACCCGGATCTATATATCAATCTCTATCAGCATGGAAATGAGGCAAATACCAATGCTCATATTTATACCACTGGTCCTGAAATTGAAGAGGCTCTTGGCAAACTGCCAGACTATGTTGCCATAGGTATGGGAACAGGAGGTTCCATTACCGGAATTGGGAGATACTTCAAGGAAAGAGACAAAAGGATCAAGGTTTATCTGATTCAGCCGGATGACAGCAGTTTCATTCAGGGGCTGAGGAATTTCGTAAGTGCAAAGGACAAGAAGATCGTTCTCGATAATATCGATCTCATTGACGGTTTCCTTACTGTTACGGCAGAGAAAGCCTTTGGAGCCGTTAAACACCTTGCGGAGAATTACGGAATATATGTTGGTCATTCTTCAGGTGCCAATTACTACGGGGCAATGGAACTGGCAAGATCATCTGGACCTGCTGATATTGTAACTGTCTTTCCTGATAACGGGGTAAAATACAGGGAACTCTATATATCAAAGAATATTTTCTCTGAGGAAGCAATTGATCGCCTGGAGGAAAAAGCTGGAAAGATACCATCCGGTTCCATAGTTTTAAATAATAAATTTAAAATTTGATGGAAGAACGAGTGAACTATCTTCCCGTAAA
>JAKAYH010000298.1 GCA_021826835.1 Thermoplasmata archaeon
CATCATTCTTCATCCTTGCATACTGGTAGGTCATCCTGCCCTTTGATGTTGTAAATAAAGCTGAACTACCGGTCGGGGGTGGTCACATTTTACAAAATCATAGGGGTGGTAAAACTGGAGCGATCAGGATAAAACTTATAGCTGGATAAAGGATGAAGAATGATGATGTGGATTCTGAGATACTGACAAAAAAGTCAGATTTATATACTATATTATAATAAAGCTTTTGTAATATCTCCCGATTGCTGTCTCAGTCGGTATATGTCTTATGTAATTAAAATAAAAAATAACAATGCGAATGGATTAAGAGTTGTCCTGTTATCGCTTAACTGGTACAGGAGGAAGGATCCTAGGTTACCATTGGGAATAGGGTATATTTATTCTGAACTTATGAATATAACCAAGGATTTTGCAACAGTGGAAGTGGAACTTTTAGAATATGATGTAAGAGATAATTTAAGCGACGCTGTTCATCAAATAATGACAATAGCACCACACATCCTAGGAATTGGAGTGTATGCGTGGAATAATGAAGCGGTTGGTAAGATCCTTTCTTCTTTACAAAAATTGGGGTGCAAACCTCTTGTCGTCCTTGGGGGACCGGAAATAACGTACGGTGGAAACGAACTAAAAGTAGAATTTCCAACAGCGGATTATTTTGTCAAGGGATATGGAGAATCAGCATTTGCTGAAATAGTAAAATCCCTTATAGAAAAGAGAACCCCTATATTTCCTGGAATCTATAAAAAAGGAGCAATGCTTGGTGAGATTTTGGCAAGTCCATCTAGCGGAATTGAATCCTCTCCATTTTCAAAACCACAACTTGCAAAATCCCTGCTAGGTCATAATTTCTTAAGATGGCAGACACAAAGAGGCTGCGTATTCAGATGCACATTTTGTGTATTCAAGTCTCCAAACGGAGCCATAGTTGAAAGTGACATTAAAACGGTGGCATTTGAATTGAAGAAAATTAAAGAAATGGGCATAAGAAAGGTTGCAGTCTTAGACCCAGTATTCTTCCTAAACAGAAACAGGTCAATTGAGATACTAAGATTAATGGCTTCAATTACTCCAGATGTTGAATATAGCATACAGTCCAGGTTTGAGCACCTCGACTCAACAATAATAGACATCCTGGCATTAATGAATGTAAAACTGGAATGTGGGTTACAGACATTAGATAGAGAGGTTCAAAAGTCGATCAAGAGGGTAAACAACTTTCAGAAGGTTCAAGAATCCATAGAAATGCTGGTATCAAACAAAGTTAGATTTGAAACACATCTCATATACGGTTTGCCAAATCAGGTTATGAAGTCATTTGCATCTGACGTATTTTCACTAAACAAAATGGGATGCAAGAAACTACGCATTTTTCCGCTCTCACTCCTTCGTGGGACCGGTATAGCAAACAGCTTTGAAAACAATGAAGGGGAAATACTGTTTTCCACAATATTTCCGAGAGAGGTGATTGCAACAAAATGGATGAATAGAGATGAAGTATTCTTTCTAAAAGGAATTCAGAAAAAAATGGAGGATTCATCGCATTCAATATCCGTTGCTGTTAAAAGTCTAAGGGATTATGAAATGGAGGTAAAGAATTATGCTTGAAGTTTACAGAGTGAAGGATTTAGAGTTATCTCATGAAAAGAGGCAGGCAAAGGAGCTTATAGACACATTAAACATTTATTTTAATAGGTATCAAAACGAAACACAATATCTCGTTATTGATCCACGAGCTAACGGTCTCCCTCAGATAGACGCTATCCTATATTTCAGAGGTAACACTATAATACTGGAATTAAAGGATTTCGAAAATAGGATTTACCCAAAGCCTAAAGGATATTGGGAGGCTGAAGATAAAAGGGGAAGAAAACACCCGTTGAAGAGAGAAAATCCATTTAACCAGGTATACAGGCAGAGAGAGGAATACATAGAATTTTTTGCGAAGAAAGTTTTAGATCAAACAGCGCCAAAAATATCTGATGGGGTAGACCATAAAATAAAGAAAAATCTCCATGCCTGGATAGTAACATCAAGAAATTCTGAGATAATCTTGGACAACACGGATTTGAATTGGTGGAATAAAGTAGTACCTCTTAACCATGAACTCACTAAGGCATTATATCTGTTTGGTCAGGAACCAAAGAACTCGATTACAGAAAGTGAATTTTTAATATTCATTGGGGTTATTGGAGCTGTTAAACCTCCGCCAGGTTATTGGAATACTGGACCAGTCGTCCCAGAACTTGAGGATTCAAAGTCCTATATTGTTGAAAAACTTCTGTTGTCCTTTGAGCCAGACGAAGTGAAAAAGGGGTTAAACTACTCAAAAGAATTAAAGTTGATAAATAACTTCGAATTAATTGAAACCTCACTTCCGCGCCTAAATGATGATTTAAGGGAAAACGGTTACAGAATTTTGTTTGATTGGTTAAAAGAATATCCAAACAAATATATTAGTAAAGCAGAAGACCTTCTGAGGTGTGGTTTAAGTGACAAAAATCAAACGATAAGGAAAATTGCATTAGAATATTTGGCGCTAGGAACCAAGCTATATGGCATTGAAATGTTGCAATTTATCCAGGAAAAACTAAGAACAGAAATGTGGTATGAAAATATTGCACTAACTGTGAAGTCGATGGAATTTTTCGACGACAGGAACTTGATTTCAGAAATATTAAAAGATCTTTATGATAAAAGAATATTCAAAAATTACTATGATATGACGATTGAGGTAAATCAGCTTATAGCCGAGAAAGAAGAGATAGTAGGAAATATTAAATGGGGGGAATCCAAAGCTTCTTATAGTAGAGTAATTTCACAATTGGATAGTGTTTTGAAGAACATATTCGAAGTTTCTGTAACGCTTGAATTAAATGATATCGGAGATTATAGCTGGAAATTCTTTGATTTTATCTATAAAACACATAAAGAAGGTTATAAAAGATTCATATCGGTAACGAATGAATTTAAATTCACTTTAAATGCAATCTCAGCTCTTAAACCTGAAGGTGTAGCGGATAAACTTGTTAGTGTACTTCATGATACCAACGATGATTACTTAAAATATCTAATAATAAAAACATTAGGGGAGCTTGGCGATTCCCGTATGATTGACGAGATACTCCCTTTTCTAAGCTATGATAATGAAATGGGTGACGTTCAGCCCGAACATATGAAGATTCAGGCTTCTGACGCTCTATCCAAACTTCCTGATTCTAACTCTTTCAATACTATATTGAAATTGTTTGTTTCACAGGAGGACAAAGAAGTCGGTCTAGAAGGAGACGAGTCTTATCTAAGAAGTCTCGAGAGATTGGATAGACAAAAACTAGAAATTGAAATTTGGAAACAAATTGAAAATAGTAGGGATCTCAGAACTGGTCTAGTGACTTACTCCAATGCGATAAGATATTGTGGAGGAGAACTTTCTTTCATGAAATTGAAAGACATCCTAATTGAAAAGGGAGACATTTTTGGGAATTGGTGGTACGCACCTTCATCAACAATGATTGCCCTACCATGGTTGAATCCCTCTCTAAAAGCCCTTAGCTTACAGACTGGGCTAGAGTTTCTAAAAAGTGGTAGAGAAGAACTGGAGTATATTGGCCTGGAGCTTTCAGAAGAGCACTTTCTTTCAAATGAATCGGAATTGGAAAAGTATGAAACCAGTCAGAATGAGCATATTTTAAATTTGATCATCTATTTCTACTCAAGGAACGGAAATAAAAAGAAGATACTGAAATTCCTAGAGAATAAAGTAAGAGGAGTCGCCGATTTTGCTTTTCAAACGTTGACTGAATTGATGCCGGAAAATCATTATGAAAACTTCTATTTAATTCATGAGGATCATGTTGACGTTTGCGGGTTCATAGTTACCGATTTCGGTCTTGCATTACAACTCGAAAATATTTCAGGGCACATTGTGCAAGGGGATAAATCAGTACAATTTTTATCATGGAGTAGCATTGCAGGCATGAAATCTATCTTAATGGGAAAGTCTTTTGTAGGTTTACTCTTCATGTATAAAGGTGACGATTCCAGACCATTCGCATTGATTCCTAGAGATCGGA
>JAKAYH010000299.1 GCA_021826835.1 Thermoplasmata archaeon
AAACTGGAAACTATACGAGATGTTTCTCTAACAAGATGTGGAGTAGATTTCTTACGGTCTCCGCAGGCGAAAAGTTGTGATTGGAAAAGAGGATTATGTTAAGACGATGATCAGAGCTTATAGGGAATTACCAGAAAAGTTCAAGGTTTTGAACAGGGTTTCAGACCCAGAAAGAGGAGTTATAATTCCAGACCTTGAACCACTCTAAAGAAGATAAGTTGATGTTTTAGAATTTGAAAATGATCTGATCAGGAGAGAACGGAAGTACTATGACGATACTCTCCGGTTAGAGTCCAAAGACAAACAATAGAAGAAATCCAAAAATATGCGGCAAATTCGAAACAAATGAAGTTCGTAAAATGGACCGGTCGGGATTTGCTTATTGTTTTAAGCGAATACTATATTCACAGGTTGTGAACTAAATTCTACTTATAACGAATTTTCAATCATAAACTGATAATATATCATTTAATTCAAATGCATACATATTATTTTACCAGTTTATCCGTACTGGAATAATTTGAACCAAATAATGGCAGTCCGTTTTTATTTTTACCTTAGATTCTTTTGTTCTTTTAGACAGTCTTCTCATGTATGATATCTGGACACCTATAAGTGTTATTGTTAAAGCCACGTAAAAAATTGTTATAAGAGAAGATAAGAAAGCAGAAAGAAATTGTGGAACCAGTGCGCTTCAAATAGAACTTGTGCATGCATTTTAGATGAGTTGAGGTTCGATTTCCTTGTATAGTCATTGTGATCCGGTGTGGCCTGTGTTGTAAAAGGTTCATTCATAATGGTGATGCAATACTGAAAGAGGATTTAACTAATGGCCTTTACAAATATCCCTTAACGATTCATTTTGAAGAGTTTGATTCTTTTCTGTACTCTTTTGCACGGTGGAGTTTTTTGCATTTCGGACATTGTATCAGACCGTAAGGATAGATACTTTTTCCGTAAGATCCATCCCTAATTGTTATTATTGGTCTCTTGAAATTTGCATTGCAATCTGGGCAGATCAACATTCTTCCGTAATTCCTATCCTGCCTGAATATATTCAACATAACATAAACGATTAAAACTACCAAAATGGCGTAAATGAGATAAAGAATATGTTGGAACAAATATATCATGACGCTATTCAATAGAGTAATATCTAATAAATTTTATTCAGCAAGCATCTCCACATTTCTCTGGACATTTCCACTGGGAAGCGCTACATTTACCAAGATCTCGTTCCTATGCACATCTTGGTATGCATTAAAGGCATCCCTGAGCCATTAAACGTTTCGACCAATAGGTTGCAAAAGCTTGAGAATTTATCATTTCTTCATATTATTTTTCCTAAAATTTTCTTTTTGATCTGTTAGACCTTACTAAATTCTTTCCATCTTCACCCTATTTAAAATTGGGTTGAGACTTTCGGTTTTAATATTTCCTGCTTTGGGTCATCAATTTTAAATGGAGTTAGTAACGCAACGTAGTTTGATAGAACTACCAAGACCTATTGCTATGTTTTTACAAACCTCCCTGAAACCTAGGTTCAGTTTATTCTGATTTTTATCGGGGTTTATGCCCCTCTCCTCCATAATACACAGTACTATACAGGCAATGCATGACATCTAAGTTAGTAAACTCACATAAGTTGAGAATGAAAGACAACAATAAGATAGAACTCGAAAATGTAGTATTTTTATTCCAATATTAATATATCTAAAAATTAATTCATAGGTATATTAAGGAAAGTAGAAAAATATCTTGTACGAATGTTAATACATTGAATTTTCATAAGTATAGACTGGTTCTAAGTTGCTTACTGTTTTAAGTGAACACTTTAATTTTAGGTCTTTGCGAGTAAAGTTATTATAATTATCGTGTATTATTTTGATGAGATTAAGGGATTATTATGGGCAACAGAATTCGGAATCACAAGTCATGGGTAACTTCACACACAGAATGCCCCAATTGTAACTACAAGTTTAATTTTAGACATTCCAAATGGGGTTCTGCAAGTGCTGTAAGGTTCGGACCAAATTGGACATTCATATGTCCAAATTGCAAGACAAAACAGAGTTTTCTCTTAAAAAAGGGGGAAGAAAGTGGATTGTCTCTGATTATGGATCAGTCCCTTTCACCATTCCTCGCAGGAGCAGTTTTTGGTTTAGTTGGGTTTTTTATTGTAACGATAGCACTTTATTATGGAACCTCTGAAAACACAAGTTCTGGTGTGTTCATCTACGGGTTCATAATTTCACTGATTGTCTATGCAGTGTATATGAGTTATCTCGGAATTGTTTCCAGATCTTCCGGAAGATCCTACATAATGGGTCAGCACCGTGGATGAGTACCATAAATTTCAGGATGCTCTGTACACATAACTAAGATTAAAGGCTAGTAAAACAGGTTGTCTGATGGCAGTAGTTATTTTAAAATTCGATTTCTTAGAATGCTGCCCTTTATAGTTAACGAATAGTGATAGAGGGTTTGTCAATAAGAGAATTATTTCTTTTTCATTTGAGTCCAGGAAATTTAAGAAGAAACCATGGTCAGGATTCGCTTATTTTTTTTAGTGAACACTATGGAATGGTACCCAGAACCTTAATCTAACCAGAATACACATCGGATCTATGTGCTATTCTTACAATCCTTATTATTTCAACTTCCAGATAATATATAATCCTGTATTCCCTGACTCTGAGATTGTAATTTGTGTGTTTTGTCCCTGAAAGTTTTTTTGTGTCCAATCTATTGGAATTGTTATAGAGATCTTTCGCCAGTTCATTCAACTTATCCCTAATTCTTTCCTGCTCTATTTTCTGCAAGGCCTTGAATCCCTTTGGGACTGTAGTTGAAACAAGAATACTATAGCATGTCAAGAGGGGCAAACTCCTCTTTGTCCGCTATTCTGTCAAGTTCAGCTAAGAAAATATCTTTTTTTGAGTATTTATATAAGGTTCTCTAATATTTCATCATAAATCTGATTCTTTCGTCCAATTATCTTTAGCTTTTCTCTGGTATCTTTTGAGACCTGTATAGTAGTCTGGTTCATAACACATAGATAGTATCGCGATATGTGATGATCATATTAGTAAACATATAACACTTAATTACACTCAATGCGAATTGAATAAATTAGTGCTGAAAAACTAAGAAAAAATGCAGAATGAAACGGTAAGGATTTTATTAATGTTTTAAGTTAATACTTTAAGTGCACTTGAATTAGAGTCCGTTTTTTATTTTCAAGTGATAATGTGAATATATCACGAATATTTCAAAAAGGAAAGCTTCTTCGTAAGTTCGTCAAAAACCAACTTCTTTTTCTCTGGGCTCAGTCGAAATACTGTTTTAATTATGGCTGCATTTGTGATTGTAAAGATATAATTCAACTTAATCACACTATCCTGGGCAGCTCCTTCATTTTTAGAAATATTTATACCACTCATTCTGGTGTTGGTTGTTATCCCAGCTATGACAATGTTCCCAAGTTCCTCAAATAGCATAAGAGAGGGTCGAATTTTAGAATCATCGGAATCAGTAAATTTTACCCTTGTTAATATAACATCTCCAGCCTCAGGCAAGTTCCCACCCAGAGTAGTCCCCTTCTTCCCATAATTCTTTCATCTTTATTTCCTTGGCCTTTTGCACAAATGTTTCAAGTTCTCTTGTTTCTTGTATATTCTCTATTAGATTGAGGATCACCTCACTATAAGTCTCGCGGCGATATCTCTTTAGTTTTTTAAGTGCATCAACAACCGACCTATCCACCTGAATTGTTGTTACATTTGATTTTTGCATTATGTATGATCTATAAACATTATATAATGTCTTATGTTTTTACACCTAGTAAATATCATGGTGACATTCCACAATTTGTCTTTTGTAACATTCATTGAAGAGTTTGCTCTACTCAGGTCTCTTTAGCGACTTCTTAAATTAGTTTAAGGTTTATTTGAAAGACGTCATGAAAAAAGTTCTTTTGACCACGTTGTCATGAGATCATAAGAGAGAGTCGGAGAGGCAGCAGATAAATAGCTTGACCCATGAGGTCGCAATTTAGA
>JAKAYH010000300.1 GCA_021826835.1 Thermoplasmata archaeon
TAGAAAGCCTGTGATCTCGTAATGTTAATGAATTATGACAATGTCTAAATTTTTCTTAATATATTCTCGGTAAACAACCATTTTATACCAATTTAAATTGTTCCTCATGGATAAGTCGGAACTCTCAGAGGTTTTACTTCAAATAACGACTGAGAGGAAGGGTAAGACAAAATTTCATCTTATTCTTCTTAGAGGAAACAACGAAGCATTTTTCATATCAGGGGAGAATTCTGTCTTTACAAAGTCAATTCCCGTAATAAACAACTACCGCCTATTTCTTCTTAGAAATAATAAAGTGAACGTAACTCAATTTCTTTACGCAAAGGGTGGGGTAGAACAACTTACCATATTTAATGGAACCTTCCTAAAAATTTGCGAATATTGTAATGAAAAAAATATGAAAATAGTGGGAATTAATTTAACAGGTTCAGACGGATCTGTCATTAATCTTCTATATAGGGATGGTACTACAATAGATCTGGATACAATCCATACTTTTCGAACCAGGGCTTACAGGATTAATTATATAGTTATTAAAGGGGAAGAGGCAGAAATTTATTTGAGAAAAGATTTCTCCATTGAAGCATTGGGAAAAAGGCAGGAAGCTTCAAAAATCATTTCAGAAATAGTCTATGAAGCACTCTTACTTTCTCTGGAAGCTTTTGAAAGAATGAGCAAATGCATTTTCAGAAGAGGCGGGAACTTAGAAGAAAGACCAATACCTGTAAGATTTCTAATAAGTAATCAGCAAGCATGGCACCAATTTCTTTCCAACAAGGTTATTACATGGAGATTAAAATATTCGGGCGGATCGGAAATGGTGATATTTCGCAAAACGGACAGCCAAAATATGGCTAGAGCGTTTATCACAGATAACAAAATCTCCATATTTCCAATGGCAAGTACCACAATAGGGTTGATCGGAAAATTGGCTGAAGAGATTGAGGATATGGGGGGAGTTTTTATTGCCTGAATTAGAAAAAAGATACTTGTCACATCAAAATAGGAAAGATGGAATACATCTTCATAAACTTATTAGTCTGGTTTATTCTGCAATAAAATCAGAAGATCAATTCCTTGACATAGACCAAGTTGAAGAACCAATAATTTCAGATGGTTTTGCTCTTCTTAAGTTTAACGAAAGAAAGGGGGCCTCTATTAGATTTTTTATATGCGTTGATGGAAGATACATCGGATTTTTAAATAAGTACAATTATTCAGGCTTTGAAAGAAAAGTAGTGGTAACATATGCCAATCACAGAAAAGCTTTTGATGGCATAAAGGGTGAAAAGTGGTATTCCGGAAGGGATGGAAATGAAGCTGTGATGATTCTAGCAGATTCAGAAGTACACAGATCTTTAATTCCACAAGCACCCTTTCCAATTTATGTTGGTATGGATCCAGTTTCTTTTTTCGAATGTATCCGGGCTATTCTGGGCTATAGGAAAGGTTATGGGTACTCAGTGGCTCGTTTTATTCTGTTAAGTGAGTTTATGCCTTTCAGGCTCGGAATAAGTGGAGAAGATCTTTCAAGGGCCATAGACGTTTATCTTGAAACAGGAATAAAGTCAGGTATAATCATATCAAGGCAAGGCAAATTAACCATCAATGGTAAAGCTTTCAGGTCAACATCTGTTACTGCAAAATACTATTATGGGTATATAGAAAGGGCCAGAAAGAAATCATTATATGATTTCTAGAAAATATTTATAGTGCATAGCCAAGTAGCAGACCAACCAGCGGAGAAATTATCCACATTACGACAACGATCATAAAGGGCTTAAGGAAAATAGCCTTTATTTTATAAGATATCCCAGAACCAAGGATGCTAGAAGTCAGGGTCTGAGTGTTGGATAATGGAACGGAAAAAAAAGTCGCAGTTTCCACAAGCAATGAAGATACAAGAAGCGAAACGAAAGCGCTCACATATCTCATTGAATACATCTCCTGTGATACACGCTTTATAACACCTTTGCTTAAAAAAATAGATCCAAAAATAATCCCAAATGTCATTATAGCTAGATCTGAAAGGTTATCACCGGTAAGCGCTGCTATGAGTCCTAGGGTATTTGCCCCAAGTGTGAAGGCTGTGAGAAAAGATACGATAACAAGGAGCGGTTTTAACACCTTTGGAACAGCCCAGGGATTTATTGATGATTTCTTCAGCATAATTCTGTTCAACACTATGGAAAGTATTATGGATATCAAAGGGGCAAAAACCCATGCGGCGATAACCAGGTATATATAACCAGTGTTAAAGTGATATCCATACCTCAAAGAAATACCCAATCCGGTACCTACAAGAGCCATTGTAAGTGAGAGAGGAATCCTTGCCCATGTTGCGAAGATAAAAATGAATAGGGAAACTGCAAGGGCAAATATTATGAAAATTGGTGTCTGCGGCATTATTTTTCCTATGGAATCCTTAAGCAAATGACCCTCGATAAGTAATCCAAGGGAAAACCCGGCAATGCCAATAATTAACCCCATCTCTCTGCTAACTATCCTCGAACCTATTATATTTCCCACAGCGGCACTGAGATTATTTCCTGATACGAAGCCGGATAACATTCCGGAAAGAACAAGGATAGTTATGAAATAAATCATTTTGAAACGGATTGAACAATAGTAAGGACAATATCTGATACATCTTCACAGCCATCAAGCATATCATCAAGTATGTGAACCATAGAATTAAGATGATTGAAAGCCAGATAAGAAATAGAATCTGATTTTTTATAAAGTAGGTCGATGATACCATCTTTCATTTCATCTACCTCTTGTTCCAGTCTTTCTATCTCTTCTCTTTTACTCCTGATCTCTTCAAGGTTGTTTGCCTCAAGAATTTGCTTGATCAATTTTGATGCCGAAATGTTTGAGTTTATAATATCGATGAAGTTTGAATACACATTTCTAATAAATTTTTCCCTTTCATCCTTAAAAAGTGGGCTATTCCTTGCTCTAACTATCTCTCTTGATATCCAGTAAGTTTTATCAAGGATATCATCGAATGTTTCCGCAAGCTCCAGAAAATTATCCATGAGATTAGAACCTATTTCACCTGAAGTAATGATATTCTTAAGATTGAAAGTAAGTGAATCCCCTTCCTTTTCCTTTTCATAAACATTCTCAGCAAGAGTTTCTAAATTCTCATTCTCTCCTGATATCATCTCCATAATGTATGTGCTTGAAGACTCGATCAATTCAGCATAATAAGTCATTTTCTGAAGGACCTGCCTTTCTCCAACAACCATTAATCTCTTCAGAAAACTGTAGTTTACCATTTTTTTAAATCGTTAAAGAATATAAAAAGCTCTCTCATATGTGAATGAATTTGTACACCATGGAAAGGATACAAATATTAACTCATGATTAATAACTATCAATATGATAGTTAATAGAAAATTATTGAAGGTAATTCAAGCGCAGAACACCTTGGACGGGGCTGGTGTAAAATTAAATAGAGCATTTTCTTATTATGTCGAGCCACTTATCGATCCTTTCCTGATGATGGATAATTTTAATTCTGTTGATCCTGAATCATACATGGCAGGGTTCCCCTGGCATCCTCACAGGGGTATTGAGACCGTAACTTATATTCTTAATGGGGAAATTCAACATGAGGACAGCACGGGAAACACTGGAAAGATCAGCTCTGGAGATACTCAGTGGATGTCAGCGGGCAGTGGAATTATTCATCAGGAAATGCCTCAACTAAATAGAGATGGAATCAGTGGTTTTCAGATTTGGGTTAATCTTCCTGCGGCTAAAAAAATGTCAACGCCCAGATATAAAGATTTGAAAAGGGATAGTATTCCTGAGTCATACATGGAGGACGTGACATTCAAAATCATAACCGGTAGCCTGAATAATGAATCCAATCTTGCCTTTGCAATTAGAGCTGACACAGCCATATTTGACGTGAACGTTCCACCCGAACGTGAAATATCTATACCAATAAAATCCGGCTACACAGCTCTCATTTATGTATACGAAGGGGCAATCAATATTGGTGACGAACATCGGAGAATAATTAAAAATTCAACGGGAGTTCTTGA
>JAKAYH010000301.1 GCA_021826835.1 Thermoplasmata archaeon
CGATCTTTGTTTTCTACTATCTTGACCTTTTTCCCTCCCACATTTTTTTCAGCAGATATGATGAAATGCTTGTTTTGGAGAAGACTTTGAAGTTTGAATGTGGTAGTTTTGGCTCAAGACGAAACCAGAGAAAGGTATGGGAGACAATTCTCACATGCAGAGAAAAAAAATTATTGTCTATATTCAATGAAAATGGGTCCTCAAGGCAGTTAATTGGTTCTTCATTGAGACTGTAAGGTATCACAATAGACGACAACTCAATCCGGGCAGTTATGAACGAGGAGAAGAACGGCAGGACTAGAGCTTATGCTAAACATGTAAAAGAGGTGAGCCAGAACAAAAATATTTCTTATTCATATAAGCTGGAGAATACATATTCTCTCCTTCAGGATGGAGAATATCAGCACATGATTAAAAAAAGCTAAACAGAAACTATTGAAGAAGAGGAAATGGAAGAAATAGAAAAGACAGACAAGACATAGGAGAAATGGACAAATACGCAATAAACTGGATAAAGAAAAATCTGGGAACCTATTCTCATGAGTATCCATTCATGATATTGATTGCAGCAGACAGACCAGATTTTATGCAGGTGGAAAATAAAAGACACCAGTAATTCCAAAGGGCATTGCCATTCGTACTCCCAGTGCAAGTCAAGACTTTAGAAGATTCCAACAGATTCTTCAGGACCATCAAAAAGCAAGGATTTCTCTAAAGGCTCTTTACTTGAGCTATTCAAAAAACAATTGAATAAACGAAGAAGGTTGAGCGTAAATCTCATAAATCGATTTCATAGTAATCCTCTACACGGTACTCGAAGAACTTCGCTTTCAAAATTCCACAAGCAGGTATCTTAGCGTAGCCACGTTTATCGAGATTAGAAGAAATTGAATATTTAGCATCATCAGTGAATAGGCTACTCGAACCGTAGAATGCTGTCCTAGGTGACACTTTTGCTTGACATATGTCTTTAAGTTCATCAAAGAATTTGAAAATATCAACCTTTGTGATCTTAGATTTTCTATCTTTCACTTCAGCTATGTATGAGATTCCTCCCCTACGGTCAAATCCTATTACATCAAACTCATGAGAAGCACCACTCCTACCTTGTATCTTCACCCGGAAGTCTATCTTAGGAACAAGTTGATATGATATATATTTAGCGATGAAATTTGCAAACCGGTATTCTGCATATTTACCGGTATTGTCCGTTAACCCTTCAAGAAATATGCCAACAAGATGCTCTAAGTAAGAAAGCCCATCGACTTTGTAACCAGCAAAAGACTGCAATATTTCATCGAATGTTGTTCCATTTAAAGGAATTTGATCGTATCTTGCCATACTTTCAACTACACGAGGGTCAAGCATGTCCTTAAGTAGATTAATGTAACTCTCTAATGTTTTCTTCCCTACCATCTTCTGTATTATCATATACCTACATAAAACTCTTTCTAAGTTTACCAGCTCTGACTAGAAGGCCATAGACAATGCCCATAACTACCAAAGAACGCTTATAATTCCATTAGGAAAGGATATAATAATCTGCTAATGCACAAAAATACTCAAAAACTAATTAAATATACAGATTTTTATACGAAAAGACGTGTTTAATTACGTGTCACACAAAAGTGTAAGCAGGAGATAGAGAAAATCGAGAGAGGAAGAAAGAAAACAAGATAGGGGCGGAATATTGTCTTTTAACTGTCACTTATAAGCCATAAAAGAAATTCTTTTCCTATATATTCTGAACAATGAATTCTTAAGGTAAAATTACAATTGCACAATACGTTGGCGATATTGAAAAAATGGAATAGATGGCTTTTATTAATGCCGAATGTTGTGCATCCCAATTTATTTGCACAGAGAGTTACTCATATGATTTTGGAACAGGCAATTTCCAATGGTAACGTATTGCAAGAATCCTGATGGAGAAGCATAGTGTTCCCCCCATAACTGCAAGTGCCACAGATGGAATTCCAAGAAAGTACCCGGCAACCACCAGGGATGAGCCTGCTAATGCTGCTACTGCATAAATATCTGTGCGCAAAACTACAGGAACTTCCCCTACAAGAATATCACGTGTCACACCCCCACCAACGCCCGTTAGTATGCCCAGAAGCACTGCGGCCAGTGGATTGAGATGATATTCTAGAGCTTTCAATGAACCTGAAACCGCGAAGACTGATAGTCCTATAGCATCAAATACCAGCAGGGGGTGGTTCAGTTTCTTAACCAGTGGATAAAAATAGAATGTTAACAAGCCAGGTATAATTGATGCCACAATATACTGCCACTGGCTAATTGCTGCCGGTGGTATAGCCCCCAGGATTAAATCCCGTATAATTCCGCCAGCGTTTGCTGCAGCAAATGAAACAACCAGCACTCCGAATAGATCCAATTTGTGCCTTACCCCTGCTATTGCCCCGCTAACTGCAAATACGAACGTGCCCCCAATATTTAATATTTCAAGCAGCAGTGTCATTATCCTTCACTTACCTGCAAATAATATTGAATTTAACTGAATAACCATGCCCCTGCTGCACTAACCATAGCTTTTATGCCTGACTCAAGTGTTGGATGTATTACCGGTGCGAAGTGGGGATTGTGATTTGTGGGTATTTCTCCAACAGTCCCATTCTTTTCAGCTTCTGCGAATTTAACAGGATCTGTTCCTCCAACAAACCAGAAAACCGATGGGGCACCAATTTCGGTCCCAAAGTTCCCAAAATCTTCACTTGCGGATGTGGGTTGTGCTTCATGTAACTGCCCAGCCTGGAAATTATTCTTAAAAGACGCAACTACCTTTGCGGTCGCATCAGGATCATTCTTCACAAGGGAATAATGTTCTAATTCTCTAATTTCAGGTTTTTTTGTTGCGTTTGAGGCAGAAGCTTCGGCATTCACGATCCTTTCCACAGCGGAAAGGGTGTGCTTGCGAATATTTTCATCCAGTGTTCTGATGTTTAGTTTAAGCATTGCCTCGTCAGGAATCACATTATCCTTGTTTCCTACCTGGAGTGCCCCTATTGTAAGAACTGCAAAATCTGAGGGGGAGACTTCACGGGATACTATAGTCTGCAGCCTGAGGACAGTAGATGCCGCCATGATGACAGGATCAATACTTGATTGCGGCATAGAACCGTGGGCACCCCTGCCAAACATCTTTATCTCTAGGCTGTCAGCAGTAGATGTTATTACCCCAGCGCGCCATCCAATTACTCCAGATGAGCCGACCATTACGTGTTGCCCGAGAACAACATCAGGTCGGGGTATTTTCTTGAACAGCCCATCGTCTATCATTGCCTTTGAACCTGCAGCAATTTCTTCTGCTGGTTGGAAAACTGTAATCAGAGTTCCATGCCATTCATTTTTGTATTTTGAATATAATAGAGCCGTTCCCAATAACCATGCTACATGTATATCATGCCCGCAGGCGTGCATAACCGGTACAGCCTTCCCATCTCCATCTGTTCCCATTGCTCTACTAGCATAGGGAAGGCCGGTATCTTCTCTTACCGGTAATGCGTCCATATCAGCCCTGGCCATTACTATAGGGCCATCCCCGTTTCGTAAAATACCAACAACGCCAGTTTTTCCAATGCCGGTAATTACTTCAAAGCCATATTCATTGAGCATCTTAGAGATAAGGCCTGCTGTTGAATATTCCTGCATGGAAAGTTCGGGATTGGAGTGAATTGACATATACACTTGCTCCATATCCGGAAGTGTATCCTGAATTCCTGTGATTAATAACCGGGACCTTTCGTTCATACTATATTACCTTTACATTTTATACCAATATAATATTAAAGTGTTTTGATGTAGAAGATTTCTGGTTAAATTATATATTGAACATTGGATATTATTCTGAACTGGGAGAATTTACATAAATTCCCATAGATTAAATAGTTATTGGGTATGATTATCCATGGATAAATATAGCAATACAAAAGAATTCTTTTCCAAAAATTCTGAAAATTATGCTAAAAGCCAGTCCCATGCAAAGGACAGAGATCTGGATATCCTTATGGAAATGCTATCTCCACAGGCAG
>JAKAYH010000302.1 GCA_021826835.1 Thermoplasmata archaeon
GTATTTTATTTCACGGTCAGACCATAGGGACAAATTTACGGGCTTTCCCTTCTTGGCTATATATTTGTTTCTTATATTCTTCAGCATTCTGTAATTTAAATATTCCTGAAAATCAGAAGATTTACTGAAGGTATCGAATGCCTTTATAAGTGCGTCTGTTAACCCCTTCAAACTGATATTGCTATCCAGTTGAATTTGGGCAGGATAGGAAGCCGAAGGAATCACAACATCTTTATTTATGTAGAAATAGTTGTAATATATCTTGAGTCCTTGAACTCTGCCGTAATTAACAAGTGAACCCTGGCTGTTCTTTGTAGGGGTTGAAATCGGAAGGGATGGAAATTCATTAAAAAATTCATCAGGAAACTTCAATTGATTCTTTAACTCGTAGGAAAGTTCTATTATATCCACCGGGGCATTCTTTGATTCTACCCTCTCCCTCATAAGCATATAATAGGCGAGTTCCATGGCCTCCACAACAGTGAGGGTATCTACCTTGACTACTGGAATTTCAGGTTCCTTATTTTGGAAAGAGTCCTTTATTATTCTATATTCCATATCTTCGTAAATAAGGTCGCATCCAATTGATCTCAGATATTCAACGAGAAATTCGTCGTTTTTAAGGTTAAAGTTCAGGGTTATCTGTTTGATGTCCCTTGGTGTTATAAAGTTTTCATTGAAGTTTGCGTCAGTAAAATATGATTTACTCTGCGTCGAAAATTTTAGATCCCAAATAGATTCCACATCCTCCAGATATTTTCTTAATTGTTCTCTTTCGCTGGCCATGCTGATGTTATGTATTACATGATTATAATTCTATAATTTTTTTCTGAAAGGAGTAAACATAAAACAGATTAAGCATAGATAAATTAAGGTTTATGTATAGGGTATTCTCCTATGATGGAAAATCTGAGTCAATCTTAGACAAACTGATCAGTGATGACAGGGTTCAGACCCTGAGTATAACACGAAGAGAAGGAAAGGATCTTGGAATAGACGGGAAAATCGTCATAATTGAAGGTAATGATGAGAAGATGAAAGAAGTGTTCAAAGCTGTAGATTTCTCTTTTCTCAAGGAAATAAACGATGATAAAAAAAGATTAATTTATGAAAAGGTCAAGGAGGAGAATGACGAAGCCGCTGGAGGACTCGGCTTTGTTTTTCAATAATTAATAGGTTAATTTGCGGTTCTTTTCTACTATACGTACAGCACAATATATTTTATAATACAATTTCAAAATTCCAGAATATCTTAAAAAAATTTCAGATCATTTTAAAATATCTCCCAACAGAAAGAAAGATTTAAAAAAAAATTTTTTAGTTATCAGTTCTTATCCTGGAGTTTGGATGGCCACCAGTTATATTTCTTAATCAAAAGCATAACTGCAGGGATGAAAAATGGCCAACTTATGAATGTGTCAATGAGAACACCAAGTCCTACCCCAATACCAATCTCCTGAATAAGAGGTATTGCACTGAAATAAAGGGCGGCAAATGTCACAAAAAGGAGAGACCCCAGAAGCATTATGACACCCCCATTTTCGGAAACACTCGTTATAAGGGCATCCCGAAGACCCGCCCCCTTCATTACCTCCTCCTTTACCCGGGTTATCATAAATATATCATAATCCAGTCCAACAGCAAGAAGAGTTATGAAAACAAAGACAGGCATGAATATCACTACCGGAAAACCCTGAACGTAATGGAAAATTACATATGATACCGAAAGTGACACAAGAACTGCCGCTAAAACCATTAATATCAATCTGGCTGGGGTAAGTAAGGAACTCAGCTGAATAAACAGTATAATGAATATAGTGATAGTCAGAATTGGAATGAGTTCCGAAAAAGAAACCTGGGTGCTGGACAGAGCGTCAGATAATGCCTGCGTTAATCCGCCTATTTCCACCGTATAATTTGAATTTGATGAGGGTCTGATGTTATGATAGAGACTGGAAACCGTTGATATTGCCTTTGAACCCCAGCCGAGATAGTATGTCTGAAACACAATTTCAACGTATCGAGAATTAACTGGACTTATAAAACTCAAGGATTGATTCGCATAAAGCTGAGAATGACCTGAATAAATGACACCTGGCATGGAATAGTAATATCCGTAGGGTCTTTCTGGACCCAGCACCTCCGAAATTCCTTTTGTAGATAAGGTCTTATTTTCTATGTTAGAAACAATGGCCATTTCTGTGCTATTTACCTCAGTCCTGTTTCCGACCTTTGTTAGCAAAGGAGATGCAAGCCCGACCACTATGAAGTTTCTGTCAAAGAAATCTCCATTGAAACTGTTATTTACAACTTCAATGGCCGTTATAGCCTGGCTCCTTGGAAGAAGTTTAAGCATATCTATTCCTGTTGGGGTAGCTTCGTATATTGCGACACCAACCAGCGCGAATATTAAGAATATGGCAATCATTGCTACCTTATTTTTGGTTGAGAATATCCCAACCTTTTTCATAATATGGTGGTCACTTTCAATGAACTCTCCCGTTGAAGATTTCTTAAAAATTCTCCTTCCATATCTATGCATTATGGATAGGAGAAAAGTGGTGGCAAGGGCCAATGTTACAGACACACCTATAGCATTTGCCAGTCCAGCATCGCTGAAAAAAGGAATATTGGCGAGCCAGAGTACAACCTCCGATATTACAACTGTAAGTCCGGAGGTAAAGACTGCGTGGCCTGCCCATCTTGAAGATGCAATTGTTGGATGCTCAGTACCCTTTCGAAGTTCCTTTCTGTATCTCGCCATCAAATAAACACTGTAATCACTACTCAGGCCAAGAATAAAAATAAAGAGCAATGTAGGAGTTATAAAGGATACACCAGTGTGGAACACATAAGTGTAAAGATAACCTACGATACCAAGAGAAATAACTGCAGAAATTATGAATATCATAATTGGCATGAATGCAGCCTTTACTGATCTAAAAAAGAGGCCAACAACAAGAATTGAAAGGCTGATACCTACTGCAAGTGCTTTGAATAATCCTGAGGTGATCTCTCCCTCAAGTTGGGTTGCAAATTCCTGGCTTCCTGCTATGAGAAATTTTCCACCTGCGAATTTCTTTTCATACGTCAATGAGACTGCTGTTATATTTTTGGCAACACTGTTTGTATAATTGCCTCTGAATGTGAATATTATTATTGCGGTTGAGTTGTTGTAACCGACAAAATTATGAAGCAAGTAATTGGTTGGCTGTATCGGCATCTGAAATAGTGAGTGAGAACTCAGATATGAATCGGTTAAACTTACCGCAGAGGTGTTATTCAGTGAGCTCAAATATGATGGTAATACGGAATTGTTAAGCTTAACAAGTGGGTTTCCCCTAAACTGGTTTAGTGCAGAAGAAATTGTTAAGGATACCGATAAATGGGTATATTGGAGAGAGTTGATTGTGTCGCTCAATCCCATGTAAGAATAAAGTGTTGTTAACACATTAGATATTGAAGTATTATCATACTTTTCAAAAAACAGACTTATTCCGCTTAAAGAACCTGTTTCTTCTAATAAATTCTCCGATAAAGATATTGTTGATAGTTCGGGGTTACTCATAAAAAGGGAAAGATTTTGATGCGATAGATAGAATTTAATTACATTGAAAAGTGTAGAGAATATAGGGCTATCATTTAGTGAACTGTTGAATGTTTGGTTTGTCAATGAATACTTTGTTCCATTCTCTATTATTTTGATAAGATTCTTCCCTGAGGCATAAGTATTATTCACGAATTGTGTAAACAAATTTACGAAATCGCTTGGGACATTACTGTTAAATTTTACATTTAACTGGGTTGCTTTTTGTGATGCAAAATTGTAGGCTTCATGTTCGGAAGATGTGATGTTATTGTTTTGATGGTATTCGATTGTAAAATCGACATAGTATGCCTCCTCTAATGAAAAGAACGCCTGAGAGGTCAAATTGGCTGAAATGAGTACTCCACCTAAAGATGTTAAGGTTTTGTAGTTCCCATTTAGGATCTCCTTCATGCCTGAGGAGAATGAAAGCATGCTCTGCCTTTCTGTACCGATTATGCTTTG
>JAKAYH010000303.1 GCA_021826835.1 Thermoplasmata archaeon
GAAGCTTCAATGTTTTTGTAAGAGCACTTACGGGACTCAAAATTAAAGACACTCAGAGCGGTTACAAAATATTCAAACAAAAGGAGTTTATTGATGCATTAAAAAAGGTAGGTGTAACTAACACATTTTTCGATATTCCATTGTTGTACCATATTTCATCAGCTGGGGGAAAGATAGTTGAAATTCCTGCGGATTATAATCATACGAAAGAAGGGAAATTTAATCCTTTTGGAGGAGCAATTAGCCTAGGAATATCTCTTATAACTTTCAAGATCAGGCACTCCAAACTTTATGACTATGTTCCAGACTGGATGAAGAGTCTTTACATGAGAAAATTTAGATGGTTATAATTTAGAATTCATTTATTTTACATATTCTCATATGATCATAAAAGTAAACATTAGAGTAATGAATGTCAATTACACGTTCCCCATCTGTTGTTAGGAGTTTAGTTTAGTTATTGCAAAATTTCTTGGATAATGATTTGAGGAAAAATATTATAAAATTAACTCTTTAATTTCATATCATTTTCAACCATGATTTTAACTAACTCTCTAAATCCAATGGAAGGAGTCCATTTCAAAATTTTCCTTGCCTTTGATGGATCCGCAAGATAGTTATCAGATTCCAGAGGCCGGAAGAATTTTTTGTTAACTTTTACTAATATTTTTCCATCGTCTGAAATTCCTCTTTCATTAACCCCCTCCCCTTCCCATGTAATATGGATATTCACATGCCTAAAAGCTTCCTCTGCGAACTCTCTTACGGTATGCAATTTACCAGTGCCTAAGACAAAATCATCTCCAGAATCATGCTGAAGCATTTTCCACATTCCTTCTACGTAGTCACCAGCATACCCCCAGTCTTTTCTTGCATCAAGGTTTCCTAATTCAACGCAGTCTTGCAATCCCTTCATAATTCTTGCAATGGAAATAGTTATCTTTCGGGTAACAAATTCAGGACCTCTCACCTCACTTTCATGATTAAATAGAATACCATTGGCGATAAAGAGGTCATATGCTTCCCTGTATGTTTTCGTTGTCCAGTAACCTGCAAGTTTGGATACAGCATAAGGGCTTCTAGGTTTTAAAACAGTATCCTCGTTTTGAGGAGTTGTTTCTGGCTGACCAAACATTTCTGACGTTGCTGCAAAATACATTCTTGTTTTAGGTGAATATTCCTTTATGGCATTTACAACATTTAGTGTCCCTGAAATGTTCACATCATAAGTTGAGGCAGGGTTTTGAAAACTATACCCGACAAAACTCTGAGCGGCAAGATGGTATAACTCATCCGGTCTTTCTCTTTCAAGCAACTTCGCAAAGAACCCAGCATCCGTTAAATCACCATATTCTATTTTTATTGAGTCTTTTATTTCAATGGGCAGTTTGTCCATAGTTCCGTTAATCATTGAGCTGTTTCTTCTTATTACTCCTATAATTTCATAATCTTTATTGTGCAATAGTTTCGAGAGAAAGAAACCGTCCTGCCCTGATATACCTGTGATGATAGCTTTCATCATTCGTTATCATATTGGGAGTATATTATTATTACAGTTGAACAAGATAAGAAAAACAAGATCAGTGTGTTTTTAACTCTTGGATAAGGGTTTCCCACATTTCGACGGTTCTGTCCCATGAATATTTTTCTGCCACATCAATTGATGATAACCACCACTTCTGCGGGTTGGAGAGAATCTTGATTGCACTGTCAGCAAGTGCGTTCCTATCGCCATCCTTCACGGTTATTCCGTTGAGATTATTCTCTATGGTATCAACAACGCCTGGAACTGCGTATGCAACTGTTGGAGTGCCTGATGAAGACGCCTCAAGGATAGAATACCCCCAGCCTTCTGTTACTGATGCATGTATGTTTAACCATGATGATGCAACAATATTTGATAGGTCTTCATTTGACAGCCTGCCCTTAAAGTCAATCGAATCTTGAAGTCCCATCTTATTTGATAATTGTGTAATGTTCTCAAATTCAGGACCGGAACCTATGATGAAAAGTTTCAAACCTTTAAATTTTTGGATAATATTATTCAAAAGATATATACTCTCCTCAGGTCTTTTGTATTTTCGCATTCCCCCAAGCATCGTCTTTGTGCATAGATCTTCCATGTTTGCCCATTAGACCTTGCAACCGTGCTGTTCCCAATACACCGGAGTGTCCTCTGGATGCACTTACCCAATCTTGTTCATTATATAAGGAGCGCAGAGAAATATAATCTATTGGTTAATGCGTAAAAACTGGTCATTTGGGCTCTTATTAAACTCTGAGTTTATGGATAATGCGCATTTAAAAACAGCAACATATTTCCATTGCGGTAATTTAGAACTTTATCCAGCGATTCACTGGAATGTCTGTGGATCCAAAATTTGTTCTCATTTTAACTTCTCTTTGAAAGAAGATGAGAAATATTAATCTTTACTAAATTTGAATTGTGCCTAGATAAGGAGTTAGCTGATCGATAAAAAGGTAAATATATCTTTTTAGCCATTTTAAAAATTAAGTCCCTATTACGTAAGAATCTTTCCAATCTATAATGGATACCCGTATCCATATGGTTTTGTTTATTCCATAAATAAACATAATCAGATTGTTGTACATCTCTATGAGAAAAATCCGTTTCCTTCCTAACAGACCTTATATATAAACTGATTTCATCGTGGGAATATATATTGACCCGTTTTCCAATTTCAGGTTTAATGACCTTGTAAAAATATTTTTGGTTTGATAGGCGAGCTAAGAACACATCTGTACTTTTATATCCATTCTTATCAGAATACATAGAAAAAAATAGTTCTGGAGACATTTGCCAAAAACCATGGCCACATTGATTATTTGCAGGAAGCATATGGATAATTTGTCCACCTGGTTTGCATAAAAATGAAACGTTATCTAAGGCTTGACGAACATTAAATACGTGCTCTATTGTTCCTCCATCTATGACCGTATCATATTTTCCCTTTAATTCATTTGGTATTTCGACATTCATATCGTGGATTATGGTTGCACCTTCATAGTCACTTATATCTATCGAATCCACAACTGAAGAACTACCAAAACAATCTCTTAATAACTCCTCAACAGTATATTCAGTTCCACTAAGGTGAGTTTTTTGACATTCAATCGAAGCCAAATGTTTTAAATCGCGCAGACGTAGGTCCCAAAAATTCATTCTTCCTATTGTAACAGTTCTTTTGAAATCACCAAATTTATGAGCATAAATAAGAAACTTCATATTTAGTGGATCTATTCCCATACTTTCACGACATTAGAACTTGCTTCAACTATATCATTATAGCATTATTAAATTATTTGTTCACTCGACATTGTCACATTCCGGTTGATAAATAGTGATGATACCAGAATGATGTATTCAATAATCCCTCATTTGTCTTGAACCGATGCTTGAAAAGCCATGACTGTATTGAGAAATGCTGTTCTGCTTTGTTTGAGGTCTTTTCCACATTTGGATCCTTAAGATATAGAAACACTTCCTTTCTATGTTTTATGATAAAATCAAGGAATCTTTCTATTATGATATCTTCCCCATACATACTCTGAATAATTTCAAGGATAATATTCATGATTTCAGATTCACCCTTTCCTTGAATAAGATTTATTATAGATTCCCTATTCTTTCCAAGTCCGTCTAGATTCCTTTGACTTTGAAAGAACATATATTTCACAAGATTCTTTGCAGGTTCCAGTTCCTTATCTTGTACTGTTTCTCTCATCTTCGGACAAAATTGAAAAAGAATTATGATCCGGTTCCTGCCGTTTCACCTCCTTTTCTTTCATATTTCTTTCCCCCTTAATATTCTAGCTTTCTCTATTTTTGATTCTCGTATTCTTAGTAGTTCATCAGGATTACCTCGGTAATATTCAGCAGGTGTGAGGTAATGAAGTGATGAATGCTTTCTTTTATTATTGTAATGTTCAACTATTTTGCATATCTCTGATTTCGCATGTTCATAATCGGTGAGAATCACCGGTATTAGTGATTCTCTCATGGTCTTGTTTGCCCTTTCTATAATTCCA
>JAKAYH010000304.1 GCA_021826835.1 Thermoplasmata archaeon
ATATGTAACAACTGAGTATTTTAAAAATAGTGTTCCATATGGCTCTCTCATTTTAACAACTCACCTTTATGGCGCCTATGCGATGATTGTTCTCGTATATATTCACATGTACAGGAATTATTTCAACGGTGCCTATAAGAAACCGCGTGAATTACAATGGGTAACAGGAGTACTTCTTCTGGCCACGACAATAGGTGTGGGTTATTTTGGATACTCGATGTCGGGGGATGTTCTTTCGGTAGATGCAACTGATGTAGGAAGAGGAATTGCTTTATCTTCCCCAATAATAGGACCGTTCATTGAATCAATATTTTTTGGAAATGGTACGTCTGTTTCGCTTTTTATAAGGATGCTCGGATGGCATATCATTCTGTCTGCAGCCATAGGTGCTCTGTTTGGATTCCATTTTTACCTCGCTGAGGCTAATGGCCTTATGCCATCTCAAAGAAGTGCGAACTATAAAGCTCCCGCTGTGGAGAAAGATCTGCCTGAACACAAGCCTTGGTATCCATATAACCTTGTTTATATGATTGAATTGGGCGCGTTTGTTTTTGGATTGATTATACTGATTCCGTCAATAATTACCGAACTTCAACTCACAATAACTAATGCGGTTCCACCACTATTTGATCCATATCCTCAGGTTGCTCCATCAAGCCCACTGGCGGCATATGTTCCACCTTATCCTCCATGGTTTCTGCTCTTTGTCTATAAAGCAGTAGACTTCAAGATGTTTAACGCAGCAGGGGCTTTGTCCGCATTAGCTGCTTCAACCGTCTTTGGTGTTATACCTTTACTCTATTTCCTGATCGTTCCATTTATAGATAGATCGAATGATCTGCACCCGTTGGCAAGACCATTTTTCACAGGGTTTGGAATTCTCGGTGTCGTCTATATGGCAATTCTTTCACTTTGGGGGGCAATATCACCAGGTATACCTATTTCTACCAATGATGTTCTCGCCGTGTTTATTCCGCCTTTCATCATAGTAATGGCTGGGATGTATATGCTTTCCAGCCTATACAAAAAAGGGTCTTTCAAGCCATCACTTAACAGAATAATAGGTTCATTCATAATATTCTTCATATTCCTTGTCATTGCAATTTTCGAATTTGCTGCATCTTTGGGGAGCATGTTTTCTGGGATAAATGCTTATAACGTAGCCTTCACAATAATATCCGGATCAGGTATGACCTTTGCTGCTCTTGGAACCATGCGCTCATCGGAAATATCCAATCTTGCAATGATAAAAGCCAAAACATTAAAGGGCTACGAGATGAGCAAGAAAACTGCCATGATACTCTCTTCGATTATAGTGATCATATCTATGGAAATACTGTGGCTGATGCTACTCGCAAACCCCCTTAATCTTATTCAGGAAGAAGGTTTTGGAATAGGCTTGGGTATCTTGATGATCTTGATTGGAATTGAGATAAGGATCTACAGGATGGTTTATCTCCGTGAGTAATCTCAGGGTAAGCGGTTTCAGCTACATAACGTTCTGGCAGGAAGATTCCATAGGGCTGATAGTCTTAAAATCCGATAAGAATGGAAATATTAGAACGTCGGCATTCAGTGAATTAATGCAGGCACTTGCTTTGGCTGCGGCCGACGAAAAAGTGAAATACATTGCAATAACTGGAATGAATTCCTTCTTTGCAAAGGATTTATATCTCAAGCCTGAAGAATCTATAGTGGATTCTCTGGAAACGATGCTATCATTTTCTCTCTTTTCTTCCGGCGTTCAAAAGCCAGTGGTTTCCCTTATCAATGGTGATGCCTTGAACATAGGCTATGAAATAGCTCTCTTAACGGATCTGGTTATCTCATCAGAAAAAGCCCGATGTGGATTCCAAAAAGATTATAAGTGCCTGATGGGCGGAACTATCGCAAGAAGAAGATTTTATGATCCAGGGATATCGAATGCGGAGAAAAACAAAAATTCTGACATCGTAATAGAAGGGATAGATTTCCTCGGTCAAGCTAAGGATTTCTTGCTTAATAAATTACGAACTAACATTTTCACGGAAAGAGCTGCATTCAGATGGGATATTAAAGAGCGAATAATGGAAGAGCAAATCAGCTTTTTGAAGGAATATATATCAAAGCCGAAATTGAAGGATAGCAATCTAACCCAGAGCTGATAATTATATTTTTAGGAAAGATTGGAGAGAACTTGGAATTGCCTGATTCGTTTATTTCCATTATTAAATTTAACTCAAAAAATATTTAAGTTAATCGAAAATAAACTATCATGGAGAAAGTAAAACCGTTAAGCGTTCTTGTCACAGGCGGAACTAGAGGAATTGGAAGGGCAATATCGTTGAAAATGGCAGAAGAAGGGTACGATATTATCGCAGTATACAGAAATAAAGACTTGAAAATTAAGGAATTGTCATCAAAGATCAACGGCATGGGAAGAACATGCACACTTTATAAGACAGATCTTACCAATGAGAGTGAACGGTTGAAGCTGATTGATGAACTTAGAAATAGCAACGTTCAACTGAAGGCTTTGGTAAACAATGCAGGATTGGGAAGAAGCGAAACCCTTGATTCAGTCGATATAGAATCATGGGACAAGGTCATCAGGCTTAATGAAACGGTACCTCTTTTAATGGCACGAGATCTTCACAACCTCATAAAGGATGGAGGATCCATAATAAATATTGGATCCTTGAGGGGCGTGATCCCATCTACTGACCTGCTTTCGTACCAGGCCTCGAAAGCTTCACTTATTCAAATAACCAGAGCCCTTGCAAAGACCCTTGCTCCAAAAATAAGGGTAAATTCTATTGTATGCGGATGGATTAGAACAGATATGACCAAGGGGTTGCACACAGACGATAACATGATGAAGTTAATCGAGTCGTGGACACCTATGGAAAGATGGGGTGAACCTGAAGATGTATCTGAAATGGCAAGTTTTTTAATATCAAATAAAGCCTCATTTATTACTGGACAGGGATTTGTTTTAGACGGTGGAGTCAGCCTGCTGAAAAATATTTAGATAAAAAAATTTTTTGAGTGATTAATTTCACTCATAATTCACTGAAAAACTTGTTCCATCGCTTGTAAGTGCTGATGGCTGCGCATAAAGAGCTCCACTTGATGTTGTCATTGTTATGCTCTCATATGGTAATGAGCCCAATGGTGCACTTACGCCGTTTATGGTTGCGTAATTTGTTCCGGATATGGATGTGTAGTCTGAGCCATAATAGGCCGTTCCAAAGTT
Organism: Thermoplasmata archaeon; assembly: GCA_021826835.1. Next base: position 3,236 of record JAKAYH010000304.1, read on the forward strand.
AGCCAGTGAACTCAACTGCCCTCCGATTTCAGGTCTCTCCTCAATCCATTCTGCTGAAAGCATGCTGGATTTATATGTAACCTGAATGAAGAAGTGTTCATTTTGCGTGGTGTCATTGAGATATATGTTCCAGTACTGGCTGTGATGCGGTGCTACACCAGCATAAACTATTCCGGATGATATTACATCCCCTGGGCTTACCGAGAATCCGCTTATTGGGGTTTCAGCTGCAGGCAACATCTCATACCATGCGCTGTACTGGGCGGAACCAGAGGAGTAATCAGATTCTGTTCCTGTTTGAATAAGAGTCCTGTCGTGAGAGAAAAATCCGCCTATCCCAATCCACTGTGATGAATAAGTAGAGCTGGACGAAGATGATACAGACTGTACTTTCCACGAGCCTGTAATTCCAGTTACTACATGTGCGGGGCTGTTAAAGTTTGATGCTGCTACATACCCAGCCCAGTTTGTGGATGAAGTCGTTCCAGAGGAACTGGATACTACTTTTCCAAAGTGCAATGAACTCCCGCTTTGTGCTGCTATTGACGGAACTGCGACTACCATTAGAGATAGTACAAATAACGCAGCTAGCACTACGGCTTTCGCTCCTTTTGTATTTATTTCGTTTTTCACAAAATATAAACGGGTGTTTAATATTTAAAATTTTATAATGATGAAAAACGTATAAATACCGATATTCCGCACGGAAATAAGAGTATATGGTTGATAATTCAATTTCAATTCCTGCAAACGCGGAAACGATGTGCCTTTATTCTTTGCGCTAAAACGAGCTGATATAATTTATTTACGAC
>JAKAYH010000305.1 GCA_021826835.1 Thermoplasmata archaeon
TAATTGGATGTTCATATTCATAACTGTGTGCTGGGGAATCTTTTCTCGTATTAACCTGGGATCTGTATACTGAGTACTTATTTCCCGATACAAAATAACTCACGGTTGTTGCGAGCATTAGGGGAATGAAGAGAGCATAGGATCCAGTCATCTCTGTACCCATAATAATTATGGCAATTGGGGCTTTTGAAATCCCTCCAAAGAAAGCAATCATGGCCACTATGATAAATTCTGCAAAGTTAAGGAATGAAAACACAGGGAGAAGTTCATGAAAGGGGATATATATGGCAACTCCAAGGAATGCTCCTGAAACAATTCCTGGGGCAAAAACACCACCAGAACCACCTGATCCTACAGTTAAGGAAGTTGCAACGATCTTCAATATGAAGAGAAGCAGGAAAAACAGTGAAAGGTATAACCAGAATCCAGAATAAAACAAATTGAAATTTTCATCCAGGAGTTGCTGGACCCATCCATATCCCAGGCCAATGACCTCGGGAAATTCTATTGCTATTAGACCCATCAATAAAGCTCCAATAGCAGGTTTTGCCATCTTGGGAATCTTCTTTCTTTTATTGAAAAAACCCTGAATCCCATAAAACGTCTTAACATAGAAAATTCCGCCGAAGCCGGTAATTATCCCTATTAAGAGATAGGCAAGTAACGCTGTGGGGTGAAAAAAGCCAATGGTTGTGGTTACAGGTATATCAAAAATTGTTTTGTATCCGACGAAATAACCGAATATTGAGTATCCGACAACCGAGGCAATTATTGCCGGTATCAACGCCTCCACTTCAAAATCTCTTCTATAAAGGATTTCTGTACTCAGGATCGCCCCTCCCAATGGTGCCAGAAAAATGCTTCCTATTCCGGCTCCGATTCCTGCCGCTACTGCAATTCTTCGGTCTTTATCGTCCAGTCCGAATAAATCTGAAATCATTGACCCAAAACCCGCGGCAATTTGAGCGGTTGGACCCTCTCTTCCTGCACTGCCCCCTGATCCTATTGTGATTGCAGACGCAACTGTTTTTACGAGGGGAATTCTTTTCCTGATCTTGCCAGCCTTGTTATGGAACGCATCAATTGCCGCGTCCGTTCCATGACCTTCAGCTTCGGGAGCGAACCTAAAAATGATAAAGCCTGATATTATTCCTCCAATAACTATTGATACTGGTATGAAATAATATTTATAGTTTGTAGGAAACGAATAGAGAGAGGTTCCTGATACTATTCCTGAGCGAGGAAGGGTGAATCCAGTAAGATTTTGAAACATATAAATCGTTATCAGGTCAATGGCAGAATATAACGCAAGGGCTCCGAATCCTGCAACAACGCCAATTATGACACCTATAAGGGTCCATTTTCCGGCGGTTGTGGATAAAATTTTGTTTAAAATATCATGAAGGATTCGTCTACGAAACATTCTTAATTGGTTATTTATGATGCATTATTAATGTTAACTTTATGGAGTCTTAGACAGACAGGATTTAACTTGATATTAAGGTAATATAAATTGTATTCATTTTTGATAAAATTGGGTAAGGAACTTGAGCAGATGAAGTATTTTCATTGTTTAAAGGGCTTCTACGTTATTCATAACAAAGATTCAAGTACTCCAAAACTAATTCAATGTCTAAGTTAAGGGCGGATTTATTAGTTAATAGAGTCGAGCTATCCGTTTACACACATTATACTGTCTTTAAGGGCGGGCAATGCGCAAAAGTATTATAGCAATTTGTCGATAGAATACGGATAAATATCAAATGATGACAAGTGTTGAAGAGCAGATTGACCGGTTCAGAAAAAATATGATTGGTGAAAGAAGAAGCCCTTATACAGTGAAAGAATATTCTTTTCTATCGACCATATTCCTCAACTTTTTAAATAAGGATCTTGACCAATGCACGCCAGCAGATATAGAGAATTTTAAGCTTTATCTGGCAGTGGAAAGGAAATATTCTAAATCTTCACAGTATCTTGCAATAAAGGCGGTTAAACATCTTTTCAAATCTAGAAATATAAAACCTCCCGAGAATCTGATTGCTCCCAGGAGATCGGCTAAAATGCCTGTATACTTGAGTCAGAATGAAATGGAAAGGCTCGTGGAAGCTTCAAGGGAAGATTTAAGGGATAGATCAATGATACTACTCCTGCTTTACACAGGAATGAGAGTGGGAGAACTATGCAGCCTTAAAGCTGAGGATATTGACATACCTGAAGGCCTTATCAGAGTTCGTTCAGGTAAAGGTGATAAAGACCGGATTGTTCTCATTCCCAAGGAATGCTCGGACGTTTTATCCCAACTCTATTCAAGAAATATTGCCTCAGGAAAATTCCCAGAATATTTCTTTGGTACAAGAAATGGAAAGATTCACCCCACCACTGTCGAAAGAGTTGTCAGAAAAAACGCTAAGAAATGCGGAATAGAAAGGAAAGTCACCCCGCATACGCTAAGACATACATTTGCCACAACTGTATTGAAAAACGGTGGTGACATAAGATTCATTCAGCAGATTCTGGGCCATGCCAGTATTGCCACCACACAGATCTACACCCACATAGACAGTTCGACTCTAAGGGATATGTATTCTAAATACCGGCCAAAAATTTGAAAAGAGCAATACGATGTCAATTCTTCCTAGTTACCAGATAGTCTGAAAGCCATAACAGGAAATCTTTTGTATTGTTATCACCATTGATTGTTTTAACATATTGCTTCCCTGACAATATAAACTTTTCAATTAGTCTTCTTGAATAGTCATATGAACCCGATTTCTCTACAATTTTTTTAATTTTTTCAAATTCGGCATCAGAAACATTTCCCCTTTTAAGAATATCTTCAATAAATTGAGATTCTTCCCTACTGGAATATTCCATTGCTTTAATCATGAGAAGTGTTTGTTTACCCTCGTTTACGTCACTTTTTACAGGTTTTCCTATCTCTTCTTCCTTTCCAAACAATCCTATAATGTCATCATGAAGCTGGAATGCCAGACCGGTTAGGCAGCCGTAAGCGCTAATTGCTGCTGTAGGACCTTCATAACCTGCAAGTGTTGCACCTAATAGCAAAGGACCTTCAAGGGTGTATTTGGCAGTCTTCCACAAGTGAAGCCTTATAAGGTCATTCATTTTGAGTTTCACGCCTGCTGTTGTTAACATGTCTATCCCTTCACCATATCCCGTTATCTTGGTTATTGAAATGAGTTCTTTCATAGCTTTATTCTTAATTTTATCATTAAAATTAGTTTCTGAAAGAGCTTCATAGGCATATGTCATCGCAAGATCTCCTGCTACAATTGCAATATTCTCTCCCATTCTTCTGGCTTCCCTCATACCTACAAAATCTTTTTCCAGAACTTTGTGTAACGATGGCTTACCCCTTCTAAGATCGCTTTGATCCATAATATCATCGTGTATGAGGAAGAAAGATTGGGTCAATTCTATTGATATTGAAGCTTTGTAAACTTCCGGGTCTGGTTCCTTGAAAAGGTTATGCCCACAAACAACTAAAATAGGTCTTATTCTTTTACCTCCCTGAACTGTATAATCGGCAATTTGACCTATGAGTTTTTTTATGCTGGAATCGCTTATTTCTCTGATCCTTCTTTCAAAAAATCTCGAAAGTTCTATGTTGATGTTTTTTCTTGCCTCTGAAATGAATTCATCTGGATTCATTTTTGCGCTGTCCTGAGCCATATGGCATAGAATCATTAAAGTGTATTTATCGCTTTATGTATAAATGGATCGGCATCCTGAACAAATGAAGCACTTATGCGGTATAGATGAGGCGGGCAGAGGGCCTGTTTTTGGGCCAATGGTCATTTCAATAGTTTGTGGGGATGTTGATAAAATTTCTGCCTCTGGAGCAAAGGATTCTAAAGAAATGAGTCAGAGCGCCAGGGAAATAACTTTTGATAAAATATTGAATGACGCTGAACTTGTTAAATTTGAGATCATAAGCAGTAAAGAAATTAATCGTCTCATGGAATCAATGACGCTCAACGAGATTGAAGGAAGGTATGTCTTAAAACTTTTGGAATA
>JAKAYH010000306.1 GCA_021826835.1 Thermoplasmata archaeon
TGAATTTGTGATGAGGCAACTTCTCGCGGCGGTATCATGCTCTGCTTGGGCAAGAAGATCATAGACTACCTTTTCAGTGCAGGCTGATTCATCAGCAAGAATTAATACCTCGCTCGGTCCAGCCAAAAGGTCAATCCCAACACGACCAAAAACTTGTCTCTTAGCCTCATTCACGAATTTGTTTCCCGGGCCTATTATCTTGTCAACAGGCCTAATGGATTCTGTCCCGTATGCCATAGCAGCGATGGCCTGTATTCCACCTATTGTATAAATTTCATCAGCCCCTGCCTTTAACATTCCATATAACACAGCTGGATCTGGCCTTCCTTTCCCTGGTGGTGTCATTGCAACAATCCTTTTGACCCCTGCGACTTTTGCAGGGATTATACCCATTAAAGCCGAAGAAAGAAGTGGAAATCTGCCTGCGGGTACATATACTCCTACCGCTTTTATAGGAATTATCCTCTGTCCCAAAACAGTTCCTCCTCCATCAACCTCGAGCTGCATTTCTTTGTACATTCCCATCTGGAACTCAGCAAATTTTCTGATTCTGGAAATATTTGTGTCGATTAATTCCTTAGTTGATGGCTCAAGATTGGATATTTTTTTTTCTATTTCAGAATCTGATAAGAGGAATTTCTTAAGGTCTATCCCATCAAATTTCTTTGTGAATTCAGAAACGGCTTTATCCCCTTCGTTTCTTATAGATTGTATAACAGATTGAACTGTTGCCTTCAACTCATTTGAGTCTTCCTCCGTTACTTCTGTCTCAGCTTTTATTGCCTTTATTGACAATTCAATTTCCCTCGTGTTCTTCTATCGCTTCTACTGAACCGATCTTCCTGATCTCTTCGGGAGTCCTTCTCAAAGTAAGATAGATGATGAATAGTATTCCAGCCACAAGCATAATTATGAACAGGTAGAGAGATATACTTAGTGGGTAAGCCGGTATTGGTGTAAATGATCCATAAATTGCAAACAAATAAATAGCAGTTGCAGGGATAGGTCCTAACAAAAATGGAAGCCATTTCTTGAAATCCAGCTTCATTTTTTGTTTTCCATAGACCGGCAAAGAAATGTTTGCAAGTATATGAACAACATAAAGGACGACACCATTAAGAGTCGTTACAACAGCTGCTCCTATGAATGGACCAAATAGTAAACCTGAAATCAAACTTAGGATTGTGACAAAAGAAGCTTCGAAGAGTACTATTTTTCTCGGTGAACCAGTTTTTTTATCCGCTACAGCCATGCTCTTTGGCAAAAGCAGATTATCCCTTGCCATGCCAAATCCGATTCTGCTGAATGCGTTTCCCTCGGCAATTCCATTTGAAATAAAACTATTCAACGTTATAAGAATGAATATGGTTACTCCGATCGGTCCAAGATAGTTGAACATAACTGTGAATCCTGGATTTGTAGAAGTTGAAAAGCTGCCTATATTCTGTATGCCCCATCCAACGACCATAGCGTATGAACTTATTATGTAAACTACGGCCCCAATGATCAAACCATATATGATCGCCTTTGGAACAACTTTCTTTGGAGTGTGCAGTTCCTCCGATATTGTAATGATTGACCCAAGACCTACGAAGCCAAGAACTGCGTAAAGAGTACCGAATCCCAAAGAACCTGCAGTATTACCATCCAAAGTGAATGGAACAAATGAATTATGAGTGGATGGGCTTAGAATTATAAATAGAGAAAAAGCCACTAGAACTGTCACTTCGATTATTCCTCCTATTAATGTATAATAGAGAGAAGGCTTCAAACCAAAATAGAGTAAAGTAAAAATAAGAACCAGTGGAATGAACGCAAGTGGAATCCATCCATATGGGTTTGAAGCCAATTGCGGTATCAATGGCCATGTAACTCCAGCAAAGAAAAGCGTTGAAAATCCAACGAGCGCTCCCAAGACGTTGGTATAATAAAGGAGTGCTCCAAATCCTCCCAATCTCCCTCCCAATCCTGCTGAAATGTAAGAATAATAACCTCCGGCATGGCTAATCCTTTTAGCAAAGGAATAGTTCATATACATGGCTGATGCGACTCCCAATGTAGCAAGAATAAATGTTAATGGAACTGATGCCCCAACAAATCCAGCCTCTACTACAAAGAAAGAAGCTGCTGTTGCTGCTGGTGCGACATATGCTAATCCTTGAAAAATCCCAGTAAATAGTCCTCCACTGTCCTTTTTTAAATACTTGACAGACGACATGTAAATCATTACGGAAAACTTGCATTTAAACATTTTTTCGAAATGCTCTAAAATGAAATGTATAAGAAAATTATTTCCAAGAAATTATTATGGAAGGAAATAAGTTTACATAATTGTTAAATAGGAATTTAATATAGAATACTGAATTCATATGGATATTGTAGATTTAAAAATTTTGGATATTATGTCTAAAGATAGCGATACTTCCTTGAAGGAAATAGGTAAATTGTGTGGAATAAACTCTCCATCTGCTATCAGTAAGAGAATAAAGAAGTTGAGAGAGCAAAATGTAATAAAAAAGTTCATTCCGGTTATAGATTATTCAAAATTTGGTCTTAATTTTCTTGCAGTGACCTTCGTGAGAGCAAAATATGGTAAAAGCTATACAGACCGGTTATCCACAAAGTTAAAAAATGTGTCAGGTCTTATCACATTATTGGAGATACTAGGTGAAATTGATTTTGTTATGATAACATTGAATAAGGACCAAGAAACTTACAAGGAGAATATGAGATATATGATGTCTCTCGAAGAGGTGGAGAGGACAGATACTAGAGTGGTGGTAGACAATTTTATGCTTTGCGATTTTAGTAATATTAAACTTCTTGATTCCATAAACGATAAAAAAGATAAGTAGCGATTGAAAATTTAAGAGGGAATAAACATATTAAGGAAAATTTACTTTATATTAGATGAAATACGTAAAAGCAAGTCTATTATATGATGGAAAAACAGCTCTAAAGGATAAATACATATTATTTGATGATAAAATTACTGCTATCGAGGAAAGGAAACCGTCTGATGGAGAATTTCTCGGAGAAGGAATAGTGACTCCTGCTTTTATTGATTCGCATAGTCACATTGGAATGGTTAGATCAGGAGAGCCGTCAGCTGAGGATGAATCAAACGAACAGATGGAGAATTTGTTCCCTCTGGTGCGAGCTGTTGACAGTGTTTATATGGATGATTCAGCATTTAGGGAGTCTGTTGAATCTGGGGTATTATATTCCACAGTTTTGCCAGGGAGTGGAAATACCCTTGGCGGTAGAGCCTCATTAATCAGGAATTTCAAGGCTAACATAAGCGATGCTTTTGTAATGGACATTGGAATTAAGATGGCGTTGGGTTATAATCCAAGGAGCACAACATCATGGAAGGGGACCAGACCCTCAACCAGAATGGGTGCAGCAGCACTTTTGAGGCAGAGTTTATACTCAGCGCAAAAGGCTATCAACCTTATGAAAAAAGATATTAAGGATATGGACGAAATTGAACCTCTAACAGAAGTTTTTATAGATATTCTTCAGGGTAAGTACAAGCTTATGGTTCATACCCACAAAGAGGATGATGCAAATTTACTCATTTCTCTAAAAAATGAATTTAACCTTAAGGTTGTGTTGAATCATGGCATGGATCTGCATAATTTAGCTGTCTTTAACAGAATTAAAAATAGTGGAATTCCAATAGTATATGGACCAATGGACAGTTTACCTTATAAGGTGGAATTGAAGCATGAATCCTGGAGAAACGTAGAATATTTAATGAAGTCTGGCGTGAAATTTTCAATGATGAGCGATCATCCTGTCATTCTTCAAAGAAATCTCTTCCTAACAATGAGACATTTCCTGAGATTTGGTATGGAAAAGGCAGAGGCTATTTCTAAACTTACTTCAGAAGCTGCAGAAATTCTGGGAGTTAGTAATCTTGGGAATATCAAACCAGGTTTTATCCCTTCAATGGTTTTATGGAATGGTGACCCGTTCTCAATGGCTTCTCACCCTGTGACAGTGATAGCTGAAGGAGATGTGGTTTATGAAG
>JAKAYH010000307.1 GCA_021826835.1 Thermoplasmata archaeon
GTATTCTTTCAGTAATATACTGGAGGGATGTTTTTCTGATCAGCGTTCCACTTGGAATTTTTGGCACGGCCTGGTCTTACCTTAAATTGAGGGAAACTTCTTCAAGAAAGAAGCAGAAAATAGATATTGTTGGTAATATTCTTATGGCTTCTGGCTTCGTGATACTTCTTATTGGTGTTACATACGGTATAACTCCATACAAACTCTCACCCATGGGGTGGGGAAACCCCCTGGTTATTCTTTCACTTGTATCAGGAACGATTATTATTGCTTTATTCATACTGTGGGAAGGGAGAACCACAAATCCAATGCTTAACATACATCTCTTCAGGAACAGGAACTTTGCCATTGGATCATTTACTGGCTTCATATCAGCCATGGGAATGATGGGCCTTCTCTACATGCTTACCCTTTTATTTCAGGGAATATGGCTTCCACTTCATGGATACAGTTTTTCTATCACACCACTCTGGGCAGGTATCTACATGCTGCCATTAACCGTTAGCATGGGAATTTTCGGTATAATTGCAGGCCGCTTATCCGATAGGTCCGGCGCAAAATGGCTAATAGTGGTCGGCCTGTTATTAAGTGGAATATCCCTTATCCTTCTATCATTTCTATCCTACAATTTCCCCTACTATCAAATGATGATTCTTCTTGTGATATTTGGAATGGGTTACGGGTTCTTCAATTCTCCCAATATTGCATCTGTCATGTCCACAGTTCCCCCACATGAAAGAGGTTCTGCCTCAGGTACCCTCAACAACATGAGAAATACTGGATATGTGGCAAGCATGGGTGTATTCTTCAGTATACTTATTGCTGGTGTTTCCTCAAGTCTTCCTACTTCAATAACAGCTGCATTAAACAATCTGGGTGCAAACGAGCTGGATAAGACACTTAGCGCAATGCCACCCACCGTTGCCATATTTGGTTCCTTTCTTGGCATAAATCCTGTTAAATCTTTCATCGTATCGACTGGAAACATTCCAGCTTCAACAATTTCACTAATTGAGGGAAATACATGGTTCTCAGAAGTATTTGCGAAACCGTTCATGTCATCACTGAGTATTGTTTTTTATTTTGCCGCTGGAATCAGCATTCTTGCAGCAATGGTTTCAACTTTCAGGTCAGGCAAGGGGAATGAGGAGTCAATTTCTGTTGACGCGACAGTGTATGCAGAAGGGACAGGAAATAATAATAAACATGAACAGGATGATAAGTAATGAGGTCTTTTGTTGGATCCCCAGTAGATAACACGGATGATTTCCTGAATCTCATAAAATCATTGTCTGCTTTTAATGAAATAAAAACAGTTCCTTTGAGGAATCTCCATCTCACTTACCTCTTTCTTTCTGAAGTTACTGAGAACCAGAAGAATATGGCAATAAAAAAACTTAGAATGCTGGAGTTCAAGGTAATTAATTGCAGAATAGATTCCATTAGAAACCTTCCTGAAGGATCCAGACCAAGGGTTGTTGTCATTTCATTAGACTGCCCTGAAATACTAGCTCTGAATGCAATGGTACAGAATTCATTCTCCTCAGATTTCAAAACAAATCAAAGATTCCTACCTCATGTTACCGTAGGCAGATATGGGAAGAATAATAATCCAATAAAAGTTGATTCTGTGGACCTTGACGTTGGAAATATAACTTTCAAATCAATCTGTATTTACAGGAGTATTCTATTGCCAAATGGACCTGTTTACGAGAAATTATACTGCAGGCAGTTCACCTAGGATCGCTATAAAAATTGCAAATGTGATTTATGAATTAACGGTAGATACTCATCCATAATTTTCCGGGGTTACAAAAGAGTTATCCTATAATTCACTGGAACTTTTCAGAAAACTGAAAATGTATCAAATGAATTCAATGCCAATTTAATCTTCTATTCCCTTTTATTTCACTGGGAATGGCCAGTGAGTTCACTTCAATTCACTTACATTTATGCCTTCTTCCATTAGCATTTTTCTTTTCCTTTCCGTTCCACCTTCTCCAGAATAGTTCCCAAGCCTTCCATCCTTCCTTATTACCCTGTGACATGGTATAACCGGGGCAAAGGGATTTTTCCTTACAACACTCCCTACCGCCCTGCCCGCATTTTTATGACCTATTAACTCCGCTATTTGCGAATATGTCCTGGTCTCTCCAACAGGTATTTTATAAACTTCCATAAGAACCCTGATCGAAAATTCACTGAAACCTAATTTTTTGAGTTCATTCTCCATTTTAATTTCATCCTGAACTTCCATGATTAGAAATACACAATCTGATTAAATAGTTATTTCATTACACCTGGAGATGCAATTTTGATGTATTAGTTCATGTCTTCAATAGCTTTTTATAGATATAGCCATATGCGATATAATTGAAGAAAAGTGACCTTGCCTGGATTGCTTCGTTCATTTATATTGCTTATCTTTTCATAGGGCAATTACCTATTCTTAAGAATGATGCAATATTCAGTTCATTAACAGTGTCCATACTGCTCATTATTGTTTATGCTATTTCTTCTGTCCTTATCATTGGAGGTAGAAGGTCTGTTTATTTTTTCATGATTGCAGCTGTAGTTGGTTCATTACTGGAATTACTCAGCCTGAATACAGGAATACCCTTTGGTAAATATGTGTATACGGGAGAACTGGGTCCAAAGATAGGGCAACTTCCAATATTTATTCCACTTCTATGGGCTTCCCTGAGTTTTTACTCATACCGGGCAGGTGGCAAATTGCTTATGCCCATACTGATGGTGGCTATTGATCTATCCTTTGACCCAAGGTACTCAGGTCATCTATGGATATGGATATCAAAAACGCAGTATTTCGGAGACCCATGGTCTAATTTTGTGGGCTGGTTCGTCACTGCAGCCATAATAATAGGTCTGTATTCCGTCATTTCAAGAGGTCGTGAAGATATAGACATGAGGGCTGTCATATTTTTCATACTGTTTGGGATAGATAATTGCATTTCAGATATTTATGATAAACTGTTCATTCCAGCTTATATATCTCTTTCGATCTTTTTAGTTTTAGGGGTCTTGCTGACTCTTACCAGTATTAAAAAGCTTCATCCTGAAAATAATGGTCTCAAAGATTAGTTCTTCTTAAAATTACCTAATAACAGGCAATCAATCTATTCGTCGAAAATAATTGCCGGATAAGTGAAATAAAATATAATATTATATGGATATGTCCTCTGAAACGATTTTCTGGTATCTGTCAACGAATTCCAATGCAATTTTTTCAGATACTATTCCCATATTACCTATCCTTAAAATTTTTCCATTTAGCTCACCCATTCCATTAGCCACCTCAATATTCTGCTTCATCAGCTCAGCTTTCAGTTTGGCTGCGGGAATAGACGGCTCAAATGCTATAACAGTGTCTGAATAATTTGAATCGTTTCCATAGACTTTTGCACCGGATTCAATAATTTTTCTTCTCAGAAGCTGTGCTATTCTGGCGTGGCGTATATTTCTACCTTCAATTGTTTCATTTTCAAGTTCCAAGAGGGCATTATATAAGGCATTAAATGCACCAGTTGATGGAGTAAAAGCGGTTTCTCCTTTTTTTAGAAAATCAATTCCTATCTTAGCATCAAGGTACTTTGGAATGTCCGGGCTCGAATTTAGAGATTCGCTTGCTTCCCTTCCAACAAAAACAATGCCGATACCGGGCACAGATGCAAGACCTTTCTGGCTGCAGGATGCCATCACATCAATTCCCCACTCATTGACCTTTACTGGCAAACCACCAAAACTTGATACGGCATCAACGAGAACCTTTAACCCATTTTCCTTACTCTCCCTGACCAGATCCTTTAGATTTTTTATTGCTGTTCCATTTCCTGTCTCATTATGAACCATGAAAATCGAGCTTATCTCCTTATGATTTGATACAAAATCACTTATTTCTCCAGCACTTATGTGCTCGTTAATGGATTTACTAATTTTATGAACGATAAGCCCTCTTCTCTCGGCGCTTTCAATTAGCCTGTTCCCGAATTCACCGAATGACACTGCAATTAC
>JAKAYH010000308.1 GCA_021826835.1 Thermoplasmata archaeon
CCCATTTAGGTATTCATTTACCGAAACCCTGCGTTTCTTAAACATGTCACACATGAGTCGCAAATACTTGAGAATTTATCATTTCTCCTTACTACCTCTATAATTTTCTTATGACCATGCATGTGGACATACCATTACATTAGGTTCCTCTGTTCCCTATTAAAAATTGAGTCAGTGCTCTTGGTTTTGTATTTCCTGCATTAAGATTATAAATGTCAAATGGACCGGTCGGGATTTGATTAATGTTTTAAGATAATACAACCTTTCATCCTAAACAGAGACTCATCTATCAGATTTCGAGAGTACAACAAAATGAGCGCCGTTACCGTTTGAATAGGTAAGAACAAATAGACACAGATAATCGGTGACATTTTTTGAGATGAAGTCCATTCTCTTCCTTTCTCTGTTAAGGATAGCTATTGCAGTCTAAAAAATCAACTCGGTTCGGAGATATTGAGAATAGCCTGAGCGTATATCTCGGTATTTCTTATTGTCAGCTCCTTTTGGATCATAACTGAGATAACAGGCCATGTCCAGATTCCGAGAAGGAAGCGAAAGGGGGACAAATTCCAAAAAGAGATACATTGGCTAAACTTTTCCGCTTGGCGTAATTATTAATCACTATTTATCTTAACCATAGATATATGGTATCAGTTAGTTTGTTAATCAGGGCTCTACAATACCTTTAAATATTCATCATCGGTCCTTTTCAGATGTACAATTATGTTCTCATACCTGGAGCTTGGTTAGGGGGATGGGTCTGGAATAAAGTCGATCGAATATTGTTGGAAAATGGTCATAATACGTTCCCAATAACGCTTACGGGTATGGGAGAAAGAGTCCATCTTGCATCACCTGACAAAGGTATGAATACAGCAATCGAAGATGTCATTAATGTAATAAGATTCAATGATCTGGAAAACATAGTGTTGGTTGGGCACAGCTTTGCTGGAAAGGTTGCTGCCGCCGTTACTGACAAGATCCCAGAAAAGATCAAACAGGTGGTTTATCTTGACTCCTTCATGCCAGATGACACCAGAGAGGCACAGGGGACTTTCAATCCAATGCAGGAGTTTGGTCAACTTGATAAAGGATCGTTTACGATCCCATTCTCTGAAACCATTCTTGAGAATATAGGAAAGGATGTCATAGGCAAAAACAAAATTTGGATGCTGGATAAATGTACTCCATGGCCAGTCAAGCTTGCTACCGACCCAATCAAGCTCACCAGATCACCTCGTCTTATGCGTACTGCTTACATTTTCTGCACGATGAGCAGTGACCCTATAGATGAAACAGTTCAGGGAGAATCGGGAGAACTATTTGGTCCTTACCGCGAAATGGAGACAGGGCATTATCCTATGGTCACAAAACCTGATGAACTTGCGAGGTACCTTCTTGAGCTTCCTGACATATCCTAGGGAAGATCATCCATTTATTTGAATGCCATTTTCTCAATGAATTTGTTATCTTAATATCATTATCGTGAATATCCATTGAAATCCCTCAAAACAGTTTATTCTGCACACATTATTTTAAAAAAATGACCGATATCAGTCTTCTGAAATTGTGTGTATTAGAATCGTTGAAAAATCCAAAGGAAATTAACTATGTAGATTCGAGGTGCCTGAGACTGGAAATCTGTTTGTATTATACCGCCTAACATCTTCCCGTCGCAACAGTCATAATCCTTTCTATTGTGCCTTTCTGTATTATAGGCACACCGGGAAACTTTAGCAATATTGCAGTCGCCTTGAACTGGTCTTCAGATTTGTCAACAATATTAAAAGAGAGTTTCTCGTCTATTATGACAGCGCAGCCCTGCCCAGAAGTTTGCCTGATACCATCGATTATCCTTGCATCATATTTGTCAAGCGATCCATTTTGGAATACCTTAAGCCTGACTGTTCTGTATTCGACTAATTTAGCGCGCTCCCTTGATTCAGGTGGTTCCAGAGATGGATCCACCAAACAGACCAGTCTGATATTGATCCCGGATCGAACTGAGTTTTTCATTATTGCTGCCATGACCCATCTGTATGGGGATTTCTGTTCGACATTTACTAGAATATAATCTCTGTATCGTATTAACAGCAAATGAACTTAAAATGCTACCACGATTCATATTCTGTTTAACTAAACACAAAGGCAAATAGTACAGAGTGGAATCGCACAGATCTAATCTTATTGCGGAACCGCGATCGGAATCGCATATCAACAACATAGCAAAACCCCCTGTCCAGTATTCTGGACTTGAACTTGCAAAATATGAAATTTTAAAGATTTCCCATTACATAAGATTTCTATATCAGAATTTTATATAAATAACATGCAAGAACTTCCTTATTACGGCAAATATCACCATACGACGCCTGAACAATCCGAAATGATCAGGGTTGTTCTAAGAGAAAATTTTTTCGAACTTTTTCAAGTGATCGATCGTCCAGAAACAATAAAGTGTGTTCTTGATGCAGGTTGTGGACTTGGGTATATTTCCGAACTTACCGCTAAGTTTTTCACATCAGCCTCTGTAACTGGAGTTGACTTATTCGGATCCGGAAGTATTCCTGAGGGATCCATAGAACTTGCAGAGAAGAATATGAAAGCTACAGGAGTCGGTGACAGAGTGAAATTTATAAAGTCAGATCTCACCGATTTGAATTTTCCAAATGAACATTTTGATCTCGTGGTATCAAACCTTGTAATTTCATAATCTAGGGAAGAATCGATTCAATGCGTATTCTTGTATAAACAAAGTGCTAAAATCTAATGGATTTTTTGTGCTTGGTGACTTCTTCTGGAAGAAAAATGATAAGAAGTATCTTGGAAAACATTTTACTCTGCTAACGGAAAAGACTGGGATAAATAAAATGCCTGATCGATATTCGATAATGCTGTTCAGAAAATGATCGATCATTCTCATTTTGATATTATGAGTTCTAGTTGTAAGTTCATTATTTCACTACAGTAAAGATGAACTGAATGATTTTCTCTTAACTAGATAATAAAGAATTAGCGATTTTCAAAACTAAAATTGATCATGTAAATCTGTGTATAAACCCTTTTTCGAATTTTTTTATGATTTACATCAATTTTCTAAAAGTTTAAGCTATTATTCGATTCATTATTGCCATTTACTTTTGGAATTTGCGCAAAATGTTTTGGTAGAAATGCTTAAGGATTCCAAGGATTAACTTTCATTCAACCAAAATAGTTTTTTACAACATGTTCACTGTACAGAGAGTTAATGTAAAATGAAACGAATGGAAGCAACTTATTTAGGTCCGTTTTGACATATAGGCATTTGTTTAAAACTGACACGTTATAAAAATGGCTTCACTTTTCTATAATTGTATTATTTGAACTTCCTTCTAATAAAGAAAATCTAGCGTCAGAATGTTTTATATATCCATATTGGCTGTAACAGTATGAGAAAGGTTATTCTTGATACAATAATTTCTCTGGATGGTTATTATACAAGCCTGAATAATGAGATTGACTGGTTTGGTTTCAGCAGGGAGGAAATTGAATGGTCTAAAGAGATTCTCAGAAGGGTGGATACAATGCTTTATGGCCGTGTAACATATCAGGAGTTCAGCGAGTTCTGGCCAAAAGCTTCTCCGACTCCAGAAGGTTTTGACGCAGAAATCATAGGAGAGTTGAACAATCTTAAGAAGGTGGTGTTTTCAAGCAGCATCAAAGATGTTCCATGGGGTCCTGCAGTTTTAATACGTGAGAATCCGGTTGAGGCAGTATCCAGATTCAAGAAAGAGAAGGGCAAGGATATGGTGATTGTAGGGAGTGGGACTCTTGTGTCTTCCCTTGTCGCAAAGGACATGATAGATGAATACCGCATTCGTATCAGACCCATAATTCTGGGTTCAGGGAAGACGCTTTTCAATGACAAAAATAAAAGGCACAAACTCAAACTTATTTCCGCCAGTAAGTTTTCGAATGGTGTGGTGGCCCTGCACTATGAACCAGAAATTCCAATGTGATCATGACATAATTTACTGAACAGCGCACTTT
>JAKAYH010000309.1:0-1201 GCA_021826835.1 Thermoplasmata archaeon
CAGGCCGGGTCCTGTTCGTGATTGTCTTTGGTATCTCATACCTCTTCGGCAACATAGGTCCAAACACAACAACATTCATACTACCCACAGAACTGTTCCCAACTAATATAAGATCAACTGGGCATGGAATTGCAGCATCCATAGCAAAATTGGGAGCTGGAATATTCACATTCCTATTCCTGATTTTGGGGACAATCCTTGGGAACAATGGTGAATTTATCCTTCTTGGAGGAATGGCTATTATAGGAGTAATCGTTACCATTCTCACCATAAGAGAAACAAAAGGATTGTCACTGGAGGAATCCTCAGAAGCACCTTCTATGGGAATCTGGAACTTCCAGGCGCCAAAAACAGTCTCGGGGGCAAAAACCCCTGAGGAACAATAAAAATATATATTTCTAATATTTTTCAGTCATAGGGTGTGAAGCCCTTAATTTTAATTTTACCGGAAATCCCTTTTTTTATCAATATGGATTGTCTTCCTTTCTGTATACTTTCCCACATCTTTTTGTCCACGAGAATAATCGTGTCGTTCATTGTCGTTTTCAAATAATGATCATCTGTTGCGTATCCCCTATCTTCAAGAATTTCTGCTTCCGGTCTATAAATTATTTGGCATGTATCGTCATTGCACGGCCCCTTAATTTGGTTCAATTGAATTAACAGCACCTTTCCCTTTGAGATATTCATTACCGTTGAATCAATCTTTATGAATCCGTTCCCCACTCTTATCAAGTTTTGTTCAGTTGCCATTGTAATCATCCCTTTGTATAATAATTAATGATGTTTCATAATAAATAGAATCATACATTACCACTTTATTGTGGAAAATACCCTTGCAATTCTCCCTCTTAAGAGAAGAGAATTGGTTACTACTGATGATGAGCTCATACCCATTGCGAGGGCAGACAGAATCGGTAGAATCGAATAGACCCCGAGGCCAAAGGGAATCACAAGCAGGCCTGCCGCCACTGGAATTAGAAAGGCGTTATATCCAAAGGCCCATCCTATATTTTGCTTTACCTTTCTGATAGTTTCATTTCCAATCAGTTTGATCTTTATCAGATTCTCCAGCTTATTGTTCAGAAGTAATATGTCCCCACTTTCCTTGGCAATGTCAGATCCGGAGCCCATCGAAACCCCCACATCGGCCGTTTCCAGAGCTATTGAATCGTTAATTCCATCGCCAACAAACATCACG
>JAKAYH010000309.1:1211-4024 GCA_021826835.1 Thermoplasmata archaeon
ATTGCTTCTGCTATCCTTTTAACCTCTTCATAGGAATCTCCTGAGACTATTGAAATGTTGATTCCTAGTTTGTTGAGCCCATCTACCGTCTTCTTTGCATCGTCCCTTATTTCGTAAGAAATAAAGATAGAGGAAACAACTTCGCCATCAATTTTAACACTGACAGATGAACCATCCTTCTCACTCCCTCTTACTACACTCACTGATATGCCATCTACCTCTCCCTGTATGCCGTATCCCGGTATTTCCTTTATATTGCCTGCACTGATGAGTTCTATTCCTCTTGTTCTGGCCAGATTAACCACCGCTTTTGCAACCGGGTGATTCGATTCAAGTTCAAGGGGATAGATGTACTTCAACAAATTATCCTCCGACATGTTACTTATCATCTGAATACTCTTAACAGTTGGAAGCGGTTCAGTGATTGTTCCTGTTTTGTCAAGAACAACCCTGTTCACCCGGGAAAGCCGGTCAAGAGCACCTGTATTTTTTATGATAATTCCATTCTCGGAAGAAATGTTTGAAGAGATCAGCAATGTTATAGGCCCTGCAAGTCCAATTGCGCAGGGGCATGCAATAACTATCACAGAAACAAAGGCCAGTACAGAAATCTCAATGGCATCATCATAACCTATGCTTCCCAGATAAAAATACCAGAATTGGGCTGAGATTATTGCTGATAACATTACGACAGGGACAAAATAATAGGAAAATACGTCAGCAACTCTTTGCACTTTTGCCCTTCCTGACGAGGCTCTTTCTATCATATCATAAATCTGTCTTACGGTGGTATTCATCCCTGCTTTTGTCACACTTATTTTTACGGAACCATTCAGGTTTTTTGTTCCAGAGGTAACTATCTGCTCTTTTTCCTTGAGGATAGGCGTTTGCTCTCCCGTAAGCATTGATTCATCTACTTCGGTGGTGCCCTCCACCACAACGCC
The DNA here is from genome assembly GCA_021826835.1 of Thermoplasmata archaeon. Next base: position 2,156 of record JAKAYH010000309.1, read on the forward strand.
GTCTGCTGGAAACACTTCCCCGGCTCTCACGTTTATAATTTGTCCCTGTTCAAGGGAATCCGAGGGGACGTCAACTATCTGTCCATCCTTATCTAGAAGATGTGCTATGGATGGGAGATTCTCCAGTAGTCTTTCGGCAGAGCGGTTTGCCTTTCTTTTGGTGATATTTTCAATATAGTTGCCGGTCAGTATCAGGGTTATTATGAATGAAGAGGCATCAAAATACACGCTGGCTGAGGGAATTGACTTCGAAAAGAATGTAACAAATACAGAAAAGAAAAACGCAGTCAGGGTACCGAGAGAAACAAGCAGATCCATATTTGCAGATCTGCTTTTCAGAGAATGCCAGGCCCCCTCATAAAATCCGGCACCTGAATAAAACTGCACCGGTATGGCCAGAATTAAAAGCAAAAAATCCTTATAATCTAATAGAGACCCGAAAATGTAAGTTATGAGGAGTATGGGCATCGAAAGCGTCCAGGAAACAATCAATCTCCTTCTGAGCCTTTTTCCCTCGAGTTCAGGAGAAGAAAACTTCAGCATGCACCCCTTTGAGCAGAAGTAATATTTCTTCCCATCTATCTCAGAAACCAGATCGGTATCTTCTGGCACGAACATTCCACAAACTGGATCAGTAGGCATTCAAACCATTTATCTCGTATGCTTCAATGGATTCTTATCAAATTCCTCTTTGCAGGAACTGCAACAAAAATAGTATTTTTTACCTTGAAACTCGCTGGTAAAGGGCGTATCCTCTTTAACTTTCATTCCACAAATCACATCTATTGGCATAATTAAGACATTTTAACATTCAATATCAACATATTCTTTACACAATGGTTAATAGACACACATCTATTATACATCATGAAAAGAAACCTATCTGAAATCGAAGAAAGATTACTGGTACTTCTCAGGAAAAATTCAAGAATCTCAATACAGGATGCCGCGAAAGAAATCAACGCAAGTCGTATTACTGTTGCCAAAGCTATGGAATCATTAATTCAAGATGGAAAGATAATTAATTTTACTGTTACTGTCCGGGATGATCTGAGTAACATAGCGATCCTTGTGGTGGAAAATATGGACGGTGTCCATATGGATGATATTATTGAATATTTTTCACTTTTAGATGGAACATTCATGCTTATAACATACTATGAAAATCTTCTGAAGTTTGCAGATCTGAAAATAAAAGATATCAGAATAGCCAGAATGAGAAATATGGGGGAAAGCCTTGGCAGAATGCAGAATATACATTGCGATTACTGCGATAAACTAATTTCAGATAACCCCAGAAAGGTTGTGTTCAACAATAAGGTATATTATACATGTTGCCCAACCTGCGAAAAGAATCTCAGGGGAAGATTACGAAAACTTCAGGTAGAGTAATCTTATCATTCATGCAATATAAATTATAAGGATGCATCCAAATTATTATGCGAAAGCATCCAAATATTAATCAGGAATGAAAAAATTTATGCCCGATAAACTAGACCTGCCATATTTTAATAATAACACGGACATGCATGTACTATGTATCGTGATGATCTTCTGGAGGAACAGAGAAAATACTACGAACCAGAGGAATTAAACAAGTTATGGGATCATCTATTCCAGCAATATGGATATTATGACAGCATCACCAGAATGAGTTCTCACTATCCTGAGGAGAGGAGCCTGTATGTCTCCTTTGATGACATTGATAAATTTGACCCTAAGTTTTCACTGTATTTATTGCAGAATGCCGAGGAGACACTAAATGCGGGAAATAAACTGGTGAGGGAGTACATAGCATCAAGCACGCAAAATTTTACTGCAAAGGATCCGAATTCAATAATTGTCAATAAATACAGTAAAAACTAGATC
>JAKAYH010000310.1 GCA_021826835.1 Thermoplasmata archaeon
TGCGAAGGAAATATGGTTTATAAACTTCCTTTTTCTGATCATCACTATTAAAACCATGTTTAAATTCAGGGGCAAAGGCATCACCAAAGAAGGTAGACTGCTTATTTATACCGGAAATATGGGTTCTTAGATATGATTTACTGACAGATAATATGGGTACGAAAATCTCTTCGTTGAGCATTTTTCTGCTTATAATGGCCCTGGTGCTCGCAAAATTACCTGAAAAAGTGTTATGAAATCCAATAGATTTAATCAACCCAGTGCTGCAATATTCTGAGAGTAAATAATCAAGCAAATTCTCTATTTCCTTAGGAGACTGCCGCATATCTAATATGGGTATTATTTCTTCTAAAGCCCCATTATCTACTAACTCGATTGCATTTTTAAAAACTTTCTTTTGAATATTAATGTTTTCGGTCAATGTAGGTACACCTACTATCTCGAATTGAGTATTGCTTGAAACTTCTTTTAAAAAATCTATGAACGTCAAGCATTTCTGTTCATTATTATTAAAATAAGTCCTACCATTTTTATCAATTCTTTGAGTTCCATCTTTATTTTTTAATTTAGAATCCTTTATTGTTGGATGGACGTACATTATCCTCAAAGGGAAATGATTCATGATTCTTCTGTGTTTCCTTAATTCTCTATTGAAATTTCCTGTTGAAGATGGCTCATTCATAATATTATTTAATCTATCAAATTTGTATGGCCCCCTATCTAAAAGTGAAATGCTCCCGGGAATGTCTAGTTCCATTCCTAGGTATGCCTTGGAGTTTAAATCCTGTGAAGTCACAATCTTACTTGGGGTTGAAAATGTGCTATTTGCGGTTTGTATTTCCAATACTCTTGGCCAAGTTATATTCTCTTCATCCAACCCATTATTTTTGGAGTTTTTAACAATTTTCACTCTTTGTATGATTCTGCCCATATCAATCCCTCATTTTGAATTTCGACACGTCTATATTCGTTTGCCATTTTAACTATTTCCCATTCTAATTGATTGCTAGAAAGTTTATTTTTCTCTGCCATCATGATTATATCTTTAGCTAAATTATTTGGTATTTGTTGATCTTGGGAATAATCGCCTCTATCGCCCTCTTGGCAATAAACGTCTCTAACCTCCGGAATAATTTCATCAGAATCTTTGTTGTTTTTTAGTAATTCAATTACAATCTTCTTCTTTTTAGAGCAATCTTTGATACCAAACAGAAAATATTCTGAGTATAAACGTCTCATTCTATTCATCATCCCTTGACGACCTAGTTTATCCCATCCCTTTCTGAGTTTTGACAGCATGTTAAGAAATTCTTCAAATAAATGATTTCTAGCCAATTTTTCTTTAAGGGTTTCGAATAGAATTTTTCCTTTCTCCGTGATAGTAAATTTTTCATCATTTTTCCCCCCTTCTTTTTTTATTGTATTGTTGTAAACAAGGCTGCCAATTTCTGATGCAACTAAGAAACTGAAAGGTCCAAATATGTATGGTATAAATTCAGGATCAAGATTCTTTCCAAGTGGTTGAAGGTGTTCTTCTTTCAAGACTTCTTCAAACGTTAAAAAAAGTTCTTTAAATAACACTGTTCTAGTTTCAATTGGTATTTTTGGGTATACACCAAAAAGCGAAACTATTACATCTTTTATTGTCAACTGATAAGGGTTACCAATATCAATTTTTAACTCCAAAAAAGGAACTCTACTATTACTGTGCAATGAAATTTCCACCTCCTATGTGTTTTTCCAGATAAGAAATATCTACAATCTCGAATTCGCCTTCAGTTTTACGTGCAAGGGTAGCATAGAATTGATCAAACAAAATGTGGTAATAAATCATTTTTTTTATTTTTACTCCTGCCACAGCTATCACTTTTTCAAACATCGTTTCGGGTAATATTCCTTCATTATCCATAAATTTTTTTATATCAGGGTATTTGGTTGGATTATAATGGGTTTTATTCAGTATTGAAAATGCAAAATCATTGCAGATACCAAAAACGATTAAGCCACAGAATAATATGCATTCTTTATTACATGCATCACAAATTATGGTTTTACTGGACTGAATAAATCTTGATACGTTTGAATTACCTGTGCTCTTACTTGCACTTATATGCAATTTCACACCGATTTCTGTTAAAATCTTTCTACCCTTCTTATCGTTTATTGTAATGTTTAGATTTGGATTTCCGCAATATGGGCAAGGAATATGTATATCAGAATTCATTGTTTCATTCCACCACCAAAGTTGGGTTCGCTTTGTTTTTTCATTCATCCACCTCAATATCATGAAATGATGATTTTGGATTAAATTCATACTTGGTTTCCCTACGACAAGCAGGGCAATGGAATTTTACAATTCCAGGCAATAATGCCATAAAATACACTTGAGAACAGTTTACATTCATACATTTTACAACATCCATATGACCGAATTTATAAAAAGAAAGGGGATTATTGATAAAAAGCGACCTTGGATTTGATTTTGAAATATACTTAATTTCGAAAGAAGTAATTGTTTTCAATCTTTTTAATTCTTGAATGTCATTTGTCGGTAATAATTGACCTGCTTGATCGATAATTTTCTTATATCCATGACTGTCAACATCAGGAATAGAGTCTGGGAATTGAATATATGCATCAGCGCCAGGAACAGGTGTATTAATTGCTATTCGGTTTGGGTTTTCAAAAACCCACACATTTAATTTTAAGGCTTTCGCAACCCCAACTTCAAAAGATACCCATGTTGAGGTGTGCGAATTACTCATTTCACTAGATAAAATCACAAATAAGCTTTTACATGTTCTCATTACGTTTATTATTTTTTCACAGTGTGGAGGAGAAGTTTGGTGATTAGAATACCAGTAACCTGAAGTGTTTGAATCAGCAAAGATTTTTGTAAAGAATTCATTTCCTTCAGAATCTCTTCTGCTATGTGAAACGAATATTGAATTTTTCTTTTCAAAATCAGTAATGTTCCTATTTTTAATATTTATTAATTGTTTAATATTGCTAATTTCTGTATCGTTAAAATCTGGGACACTCATCTCTTTTACCTCTTCATAATATCTTCGCATTTTTCAAGTTGCATAAACATTTCCTCTCCTTTCTCAGTTAGCATTGTGAAGTTTTCCTTTTTACCATTTGTTTCCTCGATTTTCTGAGTTATCAGCTTCATTTCCTCAAGTTCCTTAAGATCGTCATATGAGCCCGAGATCTCATCCTTAATCTGTGATACATTTGCCTTTCCAACTTTTCCTAGGAACATTAGAATCAACTGAGTTCTTGAAAAGAATGATTTCTTAAGAGTACCCTTTGCAGCAAGATCTGCATTGATGAGCTGCTCTGCTACCTGGCGACCCTTGTCTGTTAATTTAATTTCCTTGTAATGTATTCTTTTGTTTAGTTCAGTAGTTTTAAGCTTATTTTCAATTGTAATCAAATCATTCCTATGGGCAACTGACAGAAATTTACCTAATGTAGAATTGTTGATATGCAGGGAGTTCATAATTTCAGATTGATTAACTTCATTTTCATTAAATAAGAAAAGTAACACTCTTTTTGAGTGAGGCATTTCAAGTGAATCTAAAACCAAAATATCAAATATCAATAAAGATAAGTAGTATTTTTATAATTGCATATCTCTTATCAACATAGATAAGAAATATTATATTTCATTATTAATTATCAACTTTGATAAGTGATAATATATTAATAGCAACTGAAGTTTTACTCGACAGAACGGGTGGAATAATGATATACATTTCTCAGAAACTTGAGGCAAATTTTGGCTGGAAATCTATGAGGAAGTGGTTCAGGATATACGTGGAGGTTAGGGTGCTTGCAGAGGGAGGATTGCGTGTTTCAGAGCTTGCAAGGGCCAATCTGGTGGATATTTCAACCCATGGCATGTTTGTGCGCTCCTCGAAGAATGAGGCAAACAGGAACGTTGCATTCTCCGACCTTACCATGAACGCCATCAGGGAATACATAGCGAAGTACAGGATAAGTTCAGACAGCCATGCAT
>JAKAYH010000311.1:0-1200 GCA_021826835.1 Thermoplasmata archaeon
CCAAGAATCTATTGATAATCTAAATAAAGCAATTGAGAAATGTGAACTATTGGATGATATAGACTGTGTAGCTTCCAGTCTTCTAAGCCTTGGGAACGTATACAGTGCAAAGGGTGACTACGAAGATGCATTCCAGAAGTATGAAAGATCCTATATTCTTTTCAAGGAAAAGGACTATTTGTCAGGAATGGCCAGAATTAAAGTAAATCTATCTTACACTTTTTCAAAAATGGGCCTTTTGCAAAAGTCTACCGAAGCCAACAAAGAGGCAATCCTTCTTGCCCAGAGACTAAACGATCCATTTCTTCTTGAGGCTTGCTACCTTAATCGAGGAGCTCTTTTACTTGTGTTGGGGATGCACGAAGATGCATTGGAGAGTATTATGAATTCTTATTTATTGTCATTGGAAACAATGAATCAAAGAGTTTTTCACCTATCAAGACTCTTAATACTTTCTCTTGATATTGCATCTCAAAGAAAAAACTTGACTTATCATTTTGTTGAAGAAGCTGTTAATTATTTCACTGAAACGGAAAACGAAGTCGAGTTGGCTTTCTGCAATGAAATTGTTACAGAGTACTATATTGCAAACGGAATGAACGCAGAGACAAAATCCCTTAGTATTATAACTATCAATCGCTACGCTGAATTAAAAGATTTGGCAGGAGTTGTATCGGCCGGGACAAAATTACTTAGAACAATGATCATTTATAAATCCAGCCCGGAAATTATAAAAGAAACGTATAGAAGGGCTTCAAATCTCTTAAAAAATACTAAATTATTTCAGATGTTTAAAAAATACACATCCGAATTTCTTACTAAAAATTACCAAACGTAGGTTCCGCCGGTTACTCCCAATCGTGGCACCTCCTCTTCAGTTTTTATTTCGCTAACTAATTTCTGGTTTTGTGGTTTTAGAGATATCATTGTATAGGGAATTATTTACTTGTTATTAAATATAATTATTTCTATATTAATAGATAGATATATTTCTATAAAATTTTACAAATAGAATTAAAAATAGAATAATTACTAACATATAAGCGGTTTTGGTACGGGGATAAGCAAACCACCATTAAATAACTATATTAGATTAATAGCATATCAACTTTATGCCATAGGTACGTAATCATGAAATTTTGATTAATTCACCTTGGCAATATCTTGGGATTGGCTCAAAATGAAAACAATTAAAATGAT
>JAKAYH010000311.1:1210-4023 GCA_021826835.1 Thermoplasmata archaeon
CTTTTGTTAGCTTGGTTGAGAATCGATATCGCCTTGTTCTATTACTTTACTCATAACATTTTTAATTATTTAAGAAAGTAGAGATATTGCGAGGGATGGGATTTGAACCCACGAACCCCTACGGGACAGAATCTTAAGTCCTGCACAGTTGGCCAGGCTTTGTTACCCTCGCTTTGACCCGGTTTATACTTTGGGAATATATTAAAAGTGCTCAAAATCACGTTTTAGGTGATAGGTTAATTTTTCGATGCATTATTACTAATAGACAATTCATCGTATCTCATCTTTTAATAATTGGTTTCAAAGTGACTGAATACTAAAATCCCCAAGACGGTCAGCCCTTCTCTGGCGGCTCCTAGTCAGGCATCGGAGCCGCCCTGGAGGGTAAGATAGATATGGGAAAGAAGAGTAAGGAAAGAATGAACAGCTCTGTTGTTGGAATAGATGTTGGTGAGAAGGAAAGTGTTGCAACGTATCTTTTGCCTGATGGCACCGAGAAGGATCAGTTCACATTCACAATGAATGTGGATGGGTACAAGGCATTCTCGGAGAAAATACCAAAGGGTGTTAGGATAACATTCGAAGCTTCTGGATCTGCGTATTCTGTGGATCATAATCTAAGGAGTTTAGGTTATTCTGACATTACGGTTGCACATCCGAAGGAGTTGTCATGGATCATCAAATCAAAGAAGAAGAATGATCATGTGGATTCTGTTAAATTAGCTAAACTGCATTTAGTGGACATGATACCCGAATCACATCTCCTTTCTGAAGATGACAGGATTTTCCGGGATCTCTTAATACAGAGGGTCAAGCTTGGAAGATCCATTGCAACCACAAAGAACAGCATCATCGGTTACCTGAAGAGGGAGGGCCTCTTTGACTCTCTGCCAAAGACGAACGACAACTTCTCAAAGAAGAGAAGGGAGGCAATGAATGCAATAACATTCGGAAACCAGAAGGATATTGTTCTCAGTTCCATGATAAATCGTCTTTCTTTCTACGAACAGCAGGCCTTTACAATGGAACAGGAGATAAGGAAAAATGCAAAGGTCTCAGAGGATGTCAAATTACTGATAAGCATCCCTGGAATAGATTTCTATCTTGCATCCATGCTGTCCTCTTATATCGGCGATATAAAGAGGTTCCAGAGTACAGACAAGCTTGCTTCCTTTTTCGGTATAGTGCCATCAAACAGGGATTCCTCTTCAACCATAAGGAGAGGTCACATGTCAAAGGAGGGATCACAGACAGCAAGATGGGCACTGTCAATTGCAGTTGATACCGTTATACTGAGGAACAAGCCACTGAAGGAATATTACACTTCGGTAAAGAAGAGAAAGGGATCAGGAAGCTTCGCACATGTATCAACCATGAGGAAGCTTGTAAGAATGATATTCGTCATGCTTAATGAAAGAAAGAAATGGAAATATGAGATAACGAGCCTTACTGAGGTCAAGAAAGCAAGGCTCGAGGAGGATTGAACTATCCGGACATTCCGGCCAACAGAATCTCCTGCATGGCTTCGTGGGACATGAGTCAATCCATGAACTCTTCATTGTGAGTGCCAATATCCGCCATTGCTGTATCGTCAGATTGCACTTCGAGTGCTGATGCCTGTTTGCAAATAAGCGGAGAAGGGAGATACTGCCCGGGTCCAAAGGATATGTTCATAATATCGGAGGTATTCAACATGTAAGAGAAGGGCTGACCTGGGATTTAACATACCTGTCTCCATTAAGAAACAGGACAAACCCTGATGCCTCATCTTAAACGACAGCCTAAAGTTCTATTATGTTAATAGTCATGAAGTATAATGGCGATGCCAGGCGGAATGCCGGAAAACGCAGAAGTAATAGGATTCGAGATCGACGAGGAACCTAAATGGATCACGGTAAGACTGCAGGACGGGTCGGTTATACAGATAAAAATGGAAATAGTATCGATAGCCAGAGCTGGGAACGACATGAATACAGGATTACCGCTTTACATGGTACAGGCAACGAATATAATTAGAATGCAGAAAGTGCCGAAAGAGCTTATTGCAAAGAAAAAGGCTGTAGAGGATCAGAGACAGTCAATGTATCGGTAAACATAATTCATAAGCGAGGCAGGGAAAAAATATTATTATAGCATATTGGATAATATTGAAAACCGCAAAAATATAATCTTTGCATCCGTATTGTCCTCACGTGGACGAAAGGGACAGAGAGATCATAGATATCCTGAACAGAAATTCAAGGACATCCAACAGTGAGATTGCAAGGGTACTTGGTATATCTGAGGGTACGGTGAGACAACGAATTCAGAGGCTTCTGGATAATGGAATCATAAAAAAGTTCACCATTTCATTCGGGAAAGAGGTCTTCACTTCGCTCATTCTAATTAAAGTGATTCCAGAAATGTCCCAGGATATTCTGGAAATCCTCAAGTCAAATTACGACGAAATTTATGAAGTGTCGGGCACATTCGATTATTCTGTAAGAATAATAGCGCATGAATTGAATGTTATAAACAGAGCTGCTGATTTTATCAGATCGATAGACGGCGTTGTAGAAACTGACACGCTGATAAGACTGGTCTAATCAGAATATATCGCGATATAGTTATATACGCTTTTTTATTAACATTATTGAGGTTAATTATGCCAGAAATCAACATGATCTACGTCGGAAAAAAGCCTACTATGAACTATGTACTGACAATTGTGACACAGTTTAATAACAATGTGGATACAATTACCATAAAGGCCAGAGGGAAATCAATCAGCAAAGCAGTGGACATAGCAGAAATAACAAAGCACAAATTCATCA
>JAKAYH010000312.1 GCA_021826835.1 Thermoplasmata archaeon
CCATAAGCTATAATATCTATGCCCTTTGCATTTCTAGATGTTGGAAGAACGTTCCATCCCATTCTCGAGAGCTTGTAACAAATGTAATACAGCCCAATGTTGCCAGTAATCTGCCTATTGGAAAAACCGATTTTACTCACTTCACACTATTTTCTTTTGCTATTATAACCTATAAGATTTGGGGTATTAAAGCATATGAGCATCTATGCTAATATCTAACCTCTAGTAATTATATTATACATTTATCCATTACACAACCAAATGAAAGGCTTTAACGAATTGGTTGATCGACTAAATGAAATCAGCAACCAATGGATCCATTCAAATCGAACCCATGATACTGGTATAGGCAAAACACTTGAAGATCTATTGGGAATACAAGAAAACAACTTTCCAGGGCCAAATGGAGAGAAGGTGGAATTAAAATCCATACGGAAAGATTCATCATCAATGATAACCCTCTTTACAAAGAGCCCTAAGCCTGGTGAGTCCATAAAAAATCTGCTGGATGATTACGGATACCAGAGCGTTAATGATCCGACAAAGAAGAATCTTCATGTGGATCTTTATGGAAATAGAACAACTGAGATCAAAGGCATTCCTTCATTAAAGCTTGCTGTTACTCCTGACAGAATTGACATTGTGAATATTCATGGAAAGATCTATGGCGGATGGGATTATGAAACACTTAAGAAATCCTTCGAATCAAAAATGTATAGAGTTTTGCTTGTGAAGGCTGATACAAGGGGAAGTAAGATGAATGAGGAATTCAACTACAATGAGGCATGGGTTTTGATGGGCTTTTCATTTGAAAGATTTATAACCCTTATCAGCAATGGCATTGTAAAGGTTGAGCTAAGGCTTGGAATCTACCCAAAGGGAAGCAGAAATGAGGAAAAACCTCATGATCATGGCACGGCATTTAGAGTGCTTGAGGGAAACATTCAAGACTGCTTTGCATATAGAGATAGGATAATACCAAAAATGGGGAAGCTATGATAGAAGAGATCAAGGAAAGGGACTGGACATTTCTTAATGAGAATACTAGGGAATACACCCATATATACCACGATTACCCAGCAAGGATGATCCCACAAATTCCAAGAAACATAATAAGAATGCTGGAAGAGAAAGAGGGGAATTTATTATTTGATCCTTACTGTGGTTCTGGCAGCTCCTTGGTAGAAGGATTAATGGCAGGATTAAACGTAATTGGAACCGATATAAACCCGCTTGCCAAACTAATCTCGGAGGCAAAGACAGAATATCATATGGAACCCATTGATTTAAGCAACGAAATAGACCGTTTTGTTGAATTTACAATGTTCCCAAAGGGAACGCCAACGATTATAGATAAGGAAAACCTTGAATTCTGGTTTAAGCCCAATGCAGTAAAGGGCATAGGCCTGATATTAAGATATATCAGCAGGATCAAGGACAAAAGGATCAGGAAATTCTTTGAAGCAACTGCCAGTGAGGCCATAAGGGAAAGCTCCAATACCAGGAAAGGTGAATTCAAGCTGTATAGATATAACAAAGAGAAGCTGAAAGACTATAATCCAGATCCATTTGCCATCATGAAGGAAAAATTAGTAAGGAACTTCAAAGGATATGAATCGTTCCACAGGAAAATGGCTGAACTCAATTATCAGCCTATCTCAAAGATATATCTTGCCAATACTGTAAATCATATTCCAAAGAGCAAAATAAGGGAAAATTCAATAGATATTGTAATCACTTCACCGCCCTATGGAGATTCGCATACCACTGTTGCCTATGGGCAATATTCAAAACTCTCTTCAGAATGGCTTGGGATACTGAAGAGTAACGTTGATACAGCATCAATGGGTGGAAAGAAATCAAAGCCTGTTAGTTTTGGATGTGAGGATCTGGATAGAAGTCTTAGGGAAGTAGAAGGAATAAACCATGTTAGATCTTTGGAAGTGTATTCCTTTTATTCAGATCTTAGGAGTTCAATCAATAATGTGTCAAAGACCATAAAGAGTGGTGGATATGCATGTTATGTTGTAGCAAACAGGAAGGTTGCAGGTGTGTTGCTTCCAACTGACAAATCCATCGTATGCTTCTTTGAAAAGAATGGGTTTAAAAATATTGAGACTTTTACAAGAGGCATACCAAATAAGAGAATGCCCTCAAAGAACAGTCCTTCCAATAAGGTGGGAAAACTTGATGATACTATGACTAAGGAATATATCATCCTTATGAGAAAGGATTAGTTTTGCACTACGAATGTCAGGAAATCGATCTTGGATGTTAGTAATTCAAATATCAGATTTACTTAAATTTTTTTTAGGTAATATTCAATGATTTATTACTTTCATTATAAAAATCAAAATAAGTTGCTAAGCTAAATTCTATCATTTTACGAAATCTGTGCCTTTTTTCATAAGCTTAACTGTAAATAATTTAGGCTTATATTCTGATAAATCAAAAAAGTTGCTATCGTAGACCATTAGTTTCCCTTTTTTAATCTTCTTATCAAATTCATACACTCTGTAAAGCAAATATTTTTTAGGATGTCTCTTTAAATGATCTATTTCACTTGACGTGATAAAAAAGTTTGCATCCCAGGAATTAATTGTAGTTTTTACTTCAATCATTATCTTATTACCTGAATTGTCAAATGATTTGACATCATAGTGTTCAATATCCCCAACTCCTTTTACTTCATTAGCTAACTTGGCTATCTCTGGGTTATGCGAATGTTTTAGCTTCTCTTTTTCGTATTCCACGACAAATTCTTCACCTAAGCGACCTAGTTCCTGATCTGCCATTTCATAATGCCTAAATATATACTCTGCTTTCATTTCACTATCTTCATTTTTCTCAAAATCATTGTCGGCTTCAATCAAGTGCAAATATTGATACTTACTTAATATTCGGAAACCACTTTGGTTGCTGTTAAAACTTCTAAGACCTGGAACACTCAGTATAGCATCCTCGTTAATCTGAGGCTTAAAACACTTGAACGTTGCCTGATCGAAATAATTCCTGTACGGAAAATTCTTGTCAGAACCTATATATTTAACTCTATCGACTTCAAATTCCGCCGTAATTTTTCTTATATTCCTATCAAACAGCATTAACTTACCATTTTTATTTTCTTCCACTAACTTCTTCATGTAGTTTCTAGGAGTTCCCCAACCTGATTCTTTCCAATCTCCCCTTTCTAGTTGATCCAGATATTCTTCCTGGGTGAGTCCTGATTTCTTGTTGAAACTCACTTTCATGATTACTGCATATGCTTCCTTAAATTGGTCATAGAGAAAATGTGTGAAAACATCATTTGACCATTTATCCGCACCCGCTTTTTTCATTGTTTTATTTTCACTTTTCCAGTGAATTAAGGCATCTCTCTTCTTTTCTACCGTTCCTATTCTTTCATTATCTATACCGAGGACATCTAAGAAGTAATCAACTATATTTTCACTAAAAATATTTAGATATTTTTCTGGAAAGTACAGGTAAAGTATTTTCCCCTTAACCATTGGAGAGAGTTTGATTTTGGCAATTTTGTCTAGGTTATGTTCTATACCATTGGTTGTTAATAGAGTGAGTCTTTCCCGGATGATTATTATTGCAGAGTCTGGATCGTTTCCAAATTCCTTTGTAGTTCTGTATTCTCTATCTCTGGTAGAATACCATAAACCAAACTTGTTTACTGTTGCACCACGAATACTCCCTAATTCCTCAGTTTTTCGCTCAAGCCAGTAACAGAAGGAATCTTGGTAAGCTTCACCTATCGAATATGCCTCCTTCGTTAGGGTTTTTAAAGAATTTATCGGAAATTTATCCACAAATTCCTTACGAATTTTTTCATTTTCTTTGAACATATTTTCTAACTTACTGTATTTCAACTCATATCTGTTTAGCCTATCGTTTAATTCCTCGTCACTTATCATGTTTACATCCTCGTTTCATTTCTCTATTTACTTCTTATTACTCAGTGTGAGGCCAAATACAATTTTAATCGAGATCGGA
>JAKAYH010000313.1 GCA_021826835.1 Thermoplasmata archaeon
AGGAGGTAAAGAAAGGCTTATGGTTTATCCGATGCTCCTGTGGGCAATGGCGATTTCAGGACATCTGATGAACCAGAAGGACTGAGTTGATTAGGAAGAGAGGGCCGGAAAATATTCCATTAAACCCTCCATATTTGCCAAGCATCATCCTGCAAATTCGGCGAATTTATTCTCCCAATGGCTTATTCTCATAATTTATTTTTTCAATGCGATTATTTTGGTTTGCAAGACCACTGACGAAACGAAGCTGGGGGGCTTAAGATACTTGTTTCGCACAATACAAGAGTTGCTTTTTACCTATCACACGTCTCACAGCGCTTATGGAAGTTACGGAATTTCTTCAGGAAGGAAGCTAAATCTGAATTTGGCATTTGAAATCAGGATAAATCCATACCTTCCCTCATCTTTATCTCATAATCTGATACCATTTCCATAAGTTTCACAGTGACCATAGGCGCGTCCTCATTCGTTTATAGAGGTATATCGGGTCTTGTATATTGAAGGAATGAAAAAACCGAAAAATTCCTTAAATGATGCAAAAAAAATTTGAATTAGAATTGTTCAATAGGGTTTTTCCATGGTAAGTCCCTTTAGTCCCTTGGTTAGATATGTGTTGTATTCTTTCTCCTGAAATAGCGGAGGATTCGCAAGAAGGGATTGATAGACGTTGAGAAAGGGTTCATCATATGTGTAAAAGGTGATGGTATCAAATTCGTTCCCATTTATATCTCCAAAAGCAATTAAATGGATTACGCTTGTGAGGATTAATCTATCCTCAGACTGTTTACCGTTAAAATAATTGCTTGAAAGTTTACTCTTGAGGTCAGAAATGAACTTATAGTGTGCCTCATTAGTTATATCGCCCACTGGCACATAATACTCAAATCGAGCTCTCACTTCAGATCTCAAATGGTCCCACATGGATTGACTTAATTCCACGAGAAAATCCTTTAAGTCGAGTAGACTCAATCTTGATAATTCCGTGCCTACGCGTTCGATAATCTGTTTATAAAAGGGAACTTTCCCATCTTGGTTTGGATCCTGCTTACTCACAAAAGTCATGAAATTATTGAGTATAGTTTTACGTTGAGCGGGTCTTAAACTATCCCACGGTTTCTTGCTCTTTTTTCTGTCCGAATAAATGTAACTTTGGAGGTCGCTCGAAAAGGCCCAAGCGTGATCCATAAGAACTTTATTGCACTCTTTGTGGACTTTTGGCTCGACAGCAAGCTGTTTATTGCTGAACCCTCTGTAAAAATTCTCGGCATTCTGATACCTTGGGCGTTGAGAGTAAACAATATCCAGCACTACATTTGTATCAATCAGAAAAGCCTTCAAGGATATTCCTCTAAGACATTGGAGCCACGTCAGCAACTTGCTTCAAGACGTCCCGCACTTTCCTACTGGTCTTTCGGTATACCGGTTCTGTGAATATTGTAAGGTCTCCAAGTCTTTCTCTAAGGAGTTCTATTTTCAGGTTTCCTTGGTAGTATGAAGTAATTAGTGTCCCATATAGAACTGCCGTTAGGTTGGCAATTGCCAGTTTTCTTTCAAATTCATCCTTGTTTGACTCCGCCAAAAGGTCAGTCAGAACCTCGAGTACTGCAGTGAAGTAAAGCAAATAAGAATACATCCCAAAGTCCATTTCCTCTGGTTCTTCCTTTTTGAGCAACTTTTCATGCATACTGTCCTTCATCTTTCTCATTAAAAGTGATAAATTATTGAAATTATCGACAAACAGGTTCTTTTGCTCGCTCCAGGCCAGTTCTTTAATAGTATCCATCACAGGCTTAAACCTGACATCCAATTCTTTTAGCTCCTTCTCCAGTTCCTTCTCGTCTTCCTTAGTGAAAGAATAAAGATCTTCAACACCCTCCATCATTTTCATTAACAATTGGTTCAATTTCAGGAAACCTTTGCCATTGGCTCTTATATAATCGGCTATGAGTGCATCCACAACAGGTCGCATGTTCAAATGTTTTCCTTTCATTTTTTTGCTTAATTCCAAGAGAGGGATAGGAAAGAACATTTGGTCCTTCAGTTCAAACATTCTAATCACTTCCAGATGCAAATCGCTTTTAAATGTTTTTATCCTTTATTATAAACCATTTCGCATATACGTGAAAGGTAAGTCAAATGCAAGGTTTTTCCCTCGTTCATATGGTGGTATATTCAGAGACCGCAGGAATCTTTTCAGTAAAATACCTATCTTTCCATTGCTCGTCCTTTCATCCACGGCGTAAAACTCAATGAATTTTTTTGTTCCGGGTCCTTTGAAAATTAAATATTCCAAAAGAAAGCTGTCCGATCCGCCATAATTAGGGAAATTTCATCCGACAATTACATAATCAGCTTTAGAATTGAAAGGAGGATCCAAATAAACAAGAACTAAACACTCATCTGAAAAATATTCTTTATTCCGCAGGATGTGAAGATTGTTACCATAATAGAGAATGCCCATTTAGGTTGCATGATTTAAGGATTAAATAAATTTCATTTTCAATTTACCAATAGAAATAAGACATCCCAGGGAGTAAGCGTCAATATGAATATTCTCTTGATTATTGCAGCGTTCTATGGCTTAAACGGCTCTCTTTTCAAGATTTACCGTTCTGCCAGAGTATACAGAATTTATATTGTGTTTAGAAAATCTATTGAGAAGTCACAAGATGTACCTAAATGGAAAGAACCCGATCTGGAACTCAATAGAATAACTACAGACATTCTGGCCTTTACACTTATAGGGACTGGATTTTTATTAGCTGTTTTTGCTGAGATAAGTGGCTTTCAAATTAATTCAATCCTTCTGGTAGTTGTTGCTATTCTCCAGATAATCACAGTGTGGGCCATGGCCTTAGTCTTCAAATACATCAATGTTGAAGGTTATACTGAAATTCCGGATATAACGGCGTTTGCCTTGCCTGTTCTAATTTTCTGGATTTTTCCCTTCTTCATTTCAATTTCATTATTTGGAACCGAGACCTCTTGGATCAGAGCTTTGTCATTTTCTGTGTTCTTTCTGTCGTTTCTTGTCTCGGTGGTATGGTTTAGATTTATTAATTCCATACCCGGACATATGGGGGCAACAGAATAAATGCCGTTGCGGGAATTTTTGTTGAGATATGAAATAGCAATATTTTTCATCATTATTTATTGGGTACTTGCCCCTCTCCTACATTTTCATTCCGGTAAATCTATGACAAATTAGCATCAATTGCTACACAAAAATTGCGAAGTTTGGTTCATAGTTTATAAACAAAAATTCCAATTGAATTGATTTCGGAGACCGTCTTAATATAATTGGGGATGCGAGGGATGGGATTCGAACCCACGAACTCCTACGAGACAGAATCTTAAGTCCTGCACAGTTGGCCAGGCTTTGTTACCCTCGCAATTAATCGGTTTATACTCCGGGAATATATTAAAAGTGCTGAAATTCGAAGATGGCAAGATTGTGTCCTGTCCTGACAAATGTATGTGGGAAAATAACTGATTAATTGGAGTGAAATTATTTCCTGTAATTATGCATATTTACTTGTATTACAATCCGCGTCAGAAATATTTATGGAGACTTCTCAATAATTTATACATCCCCATGAAATACGGGTTTAATTGTCGATTGTGAAGTTTTTACATGGCAAAAGAACATCTCATTCTCTTATAGGCGAAATGCGCATCAAACCGCTAGCATAATACACTTTACATTGCTCAGGGGGTTCAAAAGGGAAAACAATTAATAGCTAACCTTGCTTGGCTAAGGGTGAACTAGTTTGACTTTGAAATTGAAAGTAGGAAAGAAGGGCTACATCATTCTTCCTAAAGCATTAAGGGAAGCCGTTGGAATCGAGGAAGGTGATGATCTCACAGTAAGTTTAAGTGATGCGATAATTCTTACACCCGCGAAGAAATTTGACAGAGCAGCATTTGAAAAGATGGCCAAACAACACAAGGAATCCATACTTTCAGTAAAGGGGGCTAAATATCCTGAACCGGGTGAAG
>JAKAYH010000314.1 GCA_021826835.1 Thermoplasmata archaeon
AAATTCGAATCACCAGTTATATTCTTGAAGGAAGTGCTAATATCGAGCAAAAATGTACTGATTAATTCTTGAAGCCTTGTTACAAATTGAGAATTTATTGTCTTCGTTTAAGATTTCGTAAATCACCTCGCGGATGACGTGAAGATAGGGATTCCAGGATCAAGATGATATGAACTGGTGATTCGAATTTACATCCGTACCATTAATCTTTGAATATGGCTAAGACAATCAGATAAATGATCAAGAAATCCGGGGGGACACCTTAGTTAAACCCATACCTCGGCCTGGCCCTATCCAAATCTGACGAGTGATTAAAACTAGAACCCACAAGGATAAAACCTGTAATTCTTAGATATCGCTGAAAGCGAATTGGATAGACGTAAGAATGTAGATGCGTTCCTATTTGGTCCATAAAATAGCGTAGGAAAGGTATCTTTTAGGCGCTTGGGGGCATAATGTTTTCCTATAACAGCTTTCGATATTACATCAATCACTTTTTGTTGTAGAGTATTCTTCTCATCGTTTTGCTATCAATTCGGTTTTGTTTTTGAAAGAGCTTTCATTGCTTATAGTTTTGGTATGAAGGTAAATGATTTTATACCAATATACCATTTGAATCTATATGAAGGTGAAAACGAGTATATCCATAGATAACGAGGTTTGGATGGAGCTCAAGAATCTTGCATTACAACGAGGTAAGGACATAAGCTCTGTCCTAAAGGATATTATAGAAAACGAACTGTATTTAGATTTAGACAAATCTTTAATGAAATATTCCAAGCATGGCAAATCTAACCTGGATTTTGATCCGATTAAACCAAAAAGCAAGGTATCCGATCTGGTAAGGAGCATGAGGGATGACAGAGAAAGTCGCATATCTTGACAGTAGCGTAATAGTAAAGAGGTATGTGTATGAAACTGGTTCGGAATTTATTCGTGCACAATACAATGACGTCTATCTAGGAAACGTTCTGCTTTCATTTAATGTTTGGAATATTGGAGAGGTAATTGGGGTATTTGACAGGGCTCATAGGCAAAAAAGAATTACAAGTAAACAGTTGGATGAGGTTATGGACAGATTCTCGAATGAAACTGCAAGGCTTAAGAGGTTAAGCAGAATTAGGATAATCACCTTATCCGAGAGCATACTAGAAAGCAGCTGGGATGTTGTCATAAAACACCATATTTATGTTGCTGATGCTTTGCAGATTACAAGTGCTATTGAAGTTGGATGTAATGAGTTTTACACTGGAGATGAAAAGCTTCATAAGTTAGCACTCTCCTCCGGCTTAAATTCTATTTATTTAGGATGATCATTATTACTTCAAAATAAACAACAGTACTTTAATTCAAGTGAACTTAAAGTATTCACTTAAAATTTTAATCAAATCCCGACCGGTCCATTTTTTCCAGTTATCAGAAGTCCTTATTAAATTTAGGTATGGAAACTTATTATAGGATGCTCCTTCTTTGAGTTCTAATTTTATCCCAGATACCGAGCATACTTCTGCACAACCCTGCCGTTTACACGCTTCACGTCTACAAGCTTGTGATAATTGCTGTTGCCCCTTGTGTTAATTTTCTCCGGTATTACTGTCATGTGTCCCAGTATGCTGGGCAACATCATAACTCATTTGCTTAATCAGAATTTTACGGCTTCAGTTTAAGAAAAAAACATGTTTTTCACAACAAGAAATTTCCGCCATAGTGAGAATATAAATAGTTATATATCAAATATAGATAACTATTAATGTCAAAGTCAGAAGTCACAACAATCCAGCTAGAAAAAACGGTTGTAGAGAAACTCAAGAGAATTAAAAGATATCCTCGAGAGACCTATAACGAGATCATTCTCAATCTCATAAAAAATGTGGACGAAACAAGGGAGTTGGGCATATTTGTACAAAAGGCCCAGGAAGAAAGGATGAAACAACTATGGGGAGAAGGAGATTACTCCGGGTGGGAACATGCCTGAGTCCGGAGATGTAATAATAACAAGGGTTAAATTCAGTGATTCTCAGGTCTCTAAAATTCGTCCGGCCTTGATTTTGTTTGAGGAACTGGGTAACGTTGTCATAGCTGGAATAACAACTAACACCAGAATGAGTGGGATAAATATATCTAAGAGCGAAGGAGCGGCCCAGGATAGTGTTATTAAATTGAACTACATCTTTACGATTACAAATGAAGCAATAATAAAAACAGTATTTCAGCTGAGCAGAAAGAAAAGGAGTTTAGTTTTTGAAGAAATTACCAAGAAATTGGCTGTCCTGAATTCTCATTGATGAAGTTGCCATTATTACTAATATGGCTGCTTTCTATTGATTGTGTGTAACCTATTTTATCCATAGCCCGGATAGTCTCATGGGAAGCTGTACTCCTTTATTGCCATATTGATGCTAGTAATGGAATCGATGTAAAAGGCGAAGTATCAAAAGCATAGTATTCCCTAAAACATTAATCAAGTCCCGATCGGTCCATTCGTCAAACTATATCTCAATAACTTGAATACCAAGCTTTTTGCATTTCTTTTGCAGTATTTTATCAAAAGTGACTAAAGGTACCTTTCTCGAATATGCATCATACGCTATTATCCAGTCATTGAAATCTCTGAAACTCAGCTTGTTTTCAACCATGAATGAGGATACCTTTTCCATCATCTTTCCAGAAAGCCAGGAGACTGTGAAATAATCACTATGCAATAATTCCTCTGTCTTCATTCGAACACTTTCATTATCTATTCCATACCTTGGAAGCACAAAACCAAGTTCAACAATTGACAGCGAATTAATTATGGGGTCTTCCGACTCATCGATAAACTCACTTGCACTATCATGATGCGGGGAATTCTCTATGGTATCATACACCAGAACATTGGTGTCGACTAGGACCGTCATTTATTGCTTTTCTCCCATCCCTCCCTTATCTCATTGTCCGCATCCAGAGATGAAAGATTCTTTTTTGCCTTGAATGTAATTCGCACTTTACGTTTCCCTGTAGTGTTCATCCTGTTCCTGAGGCGTTGGTTAATAGGAAGAGTCTTATGTCATCATTTCCTCTTTCTATTCCTCCCATAAATCTAGGGAAAGGATTGCAACACTTTCCTTCAGGTAATATTTGCCTTCTATTTCAGAGGAGTAGGAAATAATCAGCATGTCTTGAATCAAGATACAGAAGAAAGTTTATTTGTTTTACACATATGTATGTGTGTGTGTGAAGGTGTGTTAAGTGGGTAGCAAAAACATATCTATTTCGGATGAAGCCTACTTAAGGTTATCAGAACTAAAGTTAAAAAACGAAAGTTTTACAGAACTCATTTATAGATTGACAAATAAAACAAATGTGCTTGATTTAAAGGGCATCATAAGTGAAGATGAGGGAAAATCCTTAGAGAAAAATATTAGAGATTCGAGGAAACTAAGCAAGGAAAGAATAGATAGAATTACTAAGGAGTTAAATAGATAATGATAGCTGATACTTCATTTCTTATAGACATAATGAAATATGATAAAGATGCAATAAAGAAAGCAGAGGAAATTGAAAAGAAAGGAAACACTATAGCAATCACCTCAATTTCAATTTTTGAGTTATTCATTGGTGTCACCCTTAGCATTAAACAGGATCAGGAGAGAAATAAGATAAATCGAATAATCAACGGGTTATCGATAATAAGTTTTGATGAAGATTCTGCAAGAGAGGCTGGAAGGATCTTCGCACAAAAAAGAAAGAATGGAACGGTAATAGAGCCAGAAGATTCCATGATTGCCGGTATCTGTTCGAGAAGAAATGAGATTCTAATCACACGAAATATTAAGCATTTTAGTGATATAGAAGGGTTGAGGATAGAGAGTTAGTGACCTCCTCTCCCAGCTTTCGCAGGGAGCTTCCCACTTCAACGGTTGCTGGCGGTATCTCCATGGGCTTGAATTCCCTTCGGCCCGAAGGTACTCTGTCCTTCATGCTAAGCCATCTGACTTTACGGATGCAGGCACGC
>JAKAYH010000315.1 GCA_021826835.1 Thermoplasmata archaeon
TTACACACAGTGCATCTCAAAAAGAGGGACTTTCTGTCAGGCTTGTATTTTCTTGTAAATTCAACTATCTGATCTCCTATTTCTGTGGAACCGATCAGCACTGATGGATGATATCTTTGGGAAAGTAACCTGTCTCTGGTTATCAAAACATAATTGTTGTTCCTGCAAATTTCCACTATCCTGTTATCGTCTATTCCATCGTGCTCATAAATCACAGAGAAACCAAGAATACGAAGATATCTGGCAAGTCTCCCAAGCATATTATCGGCATAAAAATTAATCTCGCTCTTCCTCCTTCCATCTTTTTACAAGCTCGTTATGAATACCACAGAGGTCCATTATTCTTCCAACAACAAAGTCGATCATATCGTCGATGGTTTTAGGCCTTGTGTAAAAGGCAGGCATCGCAGGTGCAACTATGGCCCCTGCCCTTGTCAGTTTCTCCATATTTTCCAGGGCAATCAAACTCAGCGGCATTTCCCTCGGCACCACTATGAGCCTTCTTCTTTCCTTGAGGGCAACTGCTGCTGCCCGGGTAATGAGCGAGTCGGATATTCCTGAGGCAACTTTCGCCAGTGTGTTCATTGAGCATGGCATGATAACCATCGCATCATACAGGAAACTCCCAGAACTTATTCGGGCAGCAACGTCATGATCGTCATATACGTATGATGCCATTTTCTTGAAGTATTCCACACTTTTTCCTGTTTCGTATTCAATAACCTGTGATGAATTTTCCGAAATAACAAGGTGTACCTCCACCGGAGCTGTTTCAAGAAAGCGCTGTGCCAGTACACTACCTGATGCGCCTGTAATTCCTAATACTATCTTCTGTTTATCCATAAAGTCAGATTACTTACCTCATATCATATATTATAAAAAATTTTATTATGATGATTTTTAAAACTTTTATGGACTACTTTCTTCTGTTAAATACGAAATACATCACAAACACAGAGGCTGCGATGACTGCCAGGATTATTGCATATTCAT
This sequence comes from Thermoplasmata archaeon, assembly GCA_021826835.1. Next base: position 994 of record JAKAYH010000315.1, read on the forward strand.
CCGAAACGCTGTAAGGAACTACCTGCGTTTTCGACCATGAAAAACCTGGATATGCCCCCTGATTCAATGCCTGCCAGTTAGTAAGCCCCGGTATCTGGGAGGACTTGTTTGCCGTAAGCCAGAAAGCCTTAATTTCATTTGCCTTGTTGAGAATACCCACCTGTGAAAGGGCACCGATGTATTCAACGCCGTAAGGATTCAGGCCCGTGTAGGTTATGTCCAGGAGTATAAGAGCCTGGGTGGTGTTGTTCGCAAATCCATAACTGATTATGGTTCTGTTATCAAAAACATTGGAAAGTATTGTTGCCCAGTCTGTTGACGTGATCGTGTAATGCTGCCCACTTGTTCCGTAGTAATATGTAATTACGGGCAGCGATGCCGGAGGTAACGTTATATTTTGTAACTTTGAAACATCATTGAGTGCAACCGGAATGTTTTCTCCTGTGCCTGCTTTATGAACCTCTGAAGGACTGACTGTAAGGGAAATTCCCACAATAATTAGGGCCAAGAATATTGATATTACCAGTTTTTTGCTGATCATTGTAACGGTAGGGTATTTGAAATCCTATATATCACTTTTTCTTATGTTTCACAACTTTAATGCAATCATCTCCGTTGAGGTCCTTTCCCAATCTTATATATCCTGCATTCTTCAACTTTTTTAGGGCGAGATTGAACCGCCTTTTACTGAAGTGTTTTTTCCTGATTATTTTAGTTAACTTTCTTACAGTCATACCATCACTATTGATGATCAACTGCCCAAGATCCAACAGGCTGAATCTCAGCGGTACAAATCTGTATATGAACAGAATAGCCATCAGAGAAGTGCCTCCCATAATGGCATACATAGGAATAGCCAATATGCTTAAATTTTCATATCTTATGCCTCCAGAGTATTGAACCTGCACACATATGGAGTTCATGCCTGGCTGGAGTGTGGAATTAACTTCCCGTCCGCTTTTCACCTCTTTTCCGTCAACAATCCATAGCACCTTTAATCTATCCAGGTGGTATCCAGAAATGTAAATCTGTCCGTTGAAGTTCTGAAAACTTTCCCTGTATTCGATTTTCATGTGTGTTATATATGGAAATGAAAAGACGTTCATTTCATATGTTTCACTGTTGTAATTACCGCACATATTCTCCACACTAATTGTGAAATTGAATAACCCATCCCTATTGAAAAAAATATTTAATTTATTAAAGCTCAGACTATAATTCATAGAGGTGTTTACCCGTATATTCTTCATTGGTATCCATGAGGATCGAATGGCCAGGCTTATACTGGTTCTGTTATATATCGTAGCTTTGAAACCGCTTACAGTTATTTCTGGCCTTTCTCTGGAATAAACAACTGTTATGTTGCTTGTACAATATGCCATCGCCTTGTTCAGAACTTTCAGATCCAGCGTATGATTCCCCTGATTATTCATTTCTACCGTATAATTAGACATGATTTCACCATCATCCCGCAGCTGAATGTAATATCCCTTCGGAAAATTGAGCTTTTCCGACAGGTTAATTATGCTATGGTTTGTATATACAACATATGAATTATTCATGTCTGGGAGAGTATTATTCATAACGAAAAGGGCTGTGCAATTATTATTGAAGCCATTAAAAGAAGTAAAATTGCCAAATATTCTGTAAACCCCAGTAGGTGAAGTGAAATTGTATATTTTTATTGACGGGATCACAAAAGTCCTGTTGGAATATGCCATGGATATCGAACTGCTTCCTGGGCCGATAATCTTCACATACCATGTACCATTCATTGATGATTGCAAGGTTGCATTAAAAAATCTGTCAGGGGAATCTGTGATATGGCTGAAGTATTTCCTGTGAAGCCCCAATATCTGCAATGAAGGATGCTGCGAATTCACTACTATTGTTCCATTTTCCATTTCTTTCCTATTTCCCGGAATAAACACAGCAAAAATTTCGTAGTAATATTTTCCGTTGGAAAGATTGATCTCTTCATTTCCACTGGTTTGAAAAGAGTATGTTTTCAAAGAGGTCAAATTTTTAAACAATATTGTAAAATATGAAATATTCCCTTCCCTGGAATATACAGCCACGTTGATAAGATTATGGTTGATGATATCTCCATTATGGATGTTGCTCCTGAATGAGATATTTCTTTCTCCATAGTACTTCTCCACAATTGGAAATATGGTGGTGAAATTGAACTTATCCTTGACTGACACAGTAAAATTTAGATAATCGTATGAAGAGAGATCAGGAACTGTGAAGTTTATTGAAGACAGGTTTGTTGTGATCTCCTCTCCGTGCATTTCCATTTTTAATTGGCTTATTCCTGCAGAATCCGTTGCAGAAATTAAAATGGATTCCCCTTTAAAAACGCCCTTGCTCAATGATCTGTTAAAAGAAATATTGGCGATTGAATTGTCAATGTAAAGATGGCCGTGAGCTGAAAAGATTAATCCCTGTGAATTCTCCGCCGTAACTGAAAAAATGTATCTGCCAGTGAAGGTCCCGGAGAGGTTCAGGAAGAAACTGCCAGAATCGCTATAATATATACCTATCATTGAAATATTGAGCTTTATTCTATAAGATGTGTTGCTCAAAACTGTAAAATTGAGGTATCCGGAATGCCTTATCACCTCGTTTTTCCATGTGAGATTCAAAACGCCTTCAGGAAGAAAACTGCCATACAGGTAGAAAGAGTTTGATGACCATGCTATTCCATGAGACAGATTTCCGGAAAAGCCACTCATTGGAATCGGTAAGGACGAGAAGTATGAACCGTTTATCAGTAATGTTTCAGAAAGATTACTTTCCATGTATATCCCTCCCTGATACATGGTTATATTTTCGAAGCTCAGGTATTTTCTGTCCAGGATTATGTAAGTTGAGGAGTTGTTGAATTTTGCCTCCATGATAGGCCCGTTATTTCCATACCCTATCTGGAAGAAACTCTGGATATGCGTGAAATTCCGTTCTTCCATGACATGATCTGATTTGATAATA
>JAKAYH010000316.1 GCA_021826835.1 Thermoplasmata archaeon
TTCCGATCTGAAAGGACCGCCACGAGACTTACAAGTTGCATTTCACCTAGACTTAATTGTGAAAAACTTCTATTGATAAGGTATTCAATATCAAACCTGTCAATCAGCCTTTTCATGTTACTTTTGTCTGCTCTGCCTATGTTCATTATCCAGTATAAATAATCTGCAACATTATTGGACCCGAAATACTGTGGTCTTTCGGGAAGAAATGCTACACGATTCATTATTTCTCGAGAATACCTTTCTGGGCTAAGTCCAAGAACATATATAGTCCCTGATGTTGGAGGAAGTAATCCTTCCATTATGGATATGAGTGTACTCTTTCCTGAACCGTTTGGCCCAAAGATAAGTGTAACTCCCTTTTCGACTTTCATAGATATTTTATTCAATGCAATCGTCTCACCAAATTTTCGATTGAGATTGTTTATTTCTATCCAATTTTCAATTATCTTTTGTCACCCTTTTTTCATCTTTCGGACCTTCCTTTTGTTACTCTGTATGTAACATATAAATATAAGCCGCCGACAACCCAAATAGCTATTACAATAGGGAGGTACTCGGTAAAGTAGTGATAAATTGCTAAGGGTTGGATGTCGATATTAGTTCCTATTAAGTACATGCTAAAATCTGTTACTTCCAGAACTGGTTTATTTACATTAGTATCATTAAGCATTTGCTCTAGAAATGGACTTGTGCCTGTTGTTCCACGCACGAGATCTGCACTAACTAAGACATTCCATCCTCCGGCTTGATCATATTGATAATAGTTCCCATAAGGATAATTTGTAGATGACCCGTTTTCCTTGAAATTTGGAAAATGCAATATTGATGGCGAAGTACAAGCAATTCCTTTAGCATAATCTCGCAAGGTTTTGTTATCGCCGGAATACGAAATGCAATAATTGTTGCTAGATGGTGGCGCTACTATACCAACTTCAGAATCAACAGTCAATACTGTCCCAGATTTAAGGGAATATTGATTCAGGAAATTTCCTACAAAAGGGCTAGAAAAAGAAACAGCCTCATTCATGGAATAGTTTTGTATATATTCAAATCCGCTGGGTGTGTTGATAATTTTCGGACCTTCTATAACCATAGAAAGATCAATACCAGTTCTTTCCACTGTTACCTTTAGCACTCCACACTGGTTAAGGAGCGTTGGTGTTCCATTAATATAGCTATATATTGCACCATCATTGAATTCATAGATAAGATAAGAGCCTTCGTTACTAGCATTATTGGTGTAACCTGCTCTTGCAGAGTTTACTTCAATCAGGGGTATTGCCTCTACAATAAGAGTGATTAAGAGTAGAATGACCACAAATATAATTAAAAAATTTTTATATTTCATACAACTTCATCTGTTCATACGATTATAAATGATAGCAAATTTTACGAACCAGCAAACTTTGCAATTAAACCTGCTATGTTATGCCAATCTATTTGGGAATGATTTTGACCGGTGTAATATCCACTGACACCCAAGCCACCAGCATTCATATCTATAGTTATTTCTACATTATCAGTATCCCACGTAAAATAAGCTGTTGTATGAAAAACTACATCTGGACTTATTGTTGCAACCTGAACATTTGGGTCAGTCAAATTCCAGAAAACTTGTTTAGTGCAGGGGTTAAAACTGGTTATTTTTGTGGCACTATTAGTGGAGTCATGAATAACAAAGTTGCAGTTGGTAAAGACTCCTTGCAGGTTACTATTAAGAGTTGAATTCGAATATGCAGCAACAGAAAAAATCCCTGTCCCATAGTTATTCCACCCCCAAGTATAAGCATAATAGATCTCACCCCAACTACTGACCGGACCGGAACATCCTCCACCTGGGGGAGGGGCTATAATTGCAGGATTTTCTGCTAATTCATTTACTGGCATGTTTGTATTAGGGGTAGTAATCCCGAAAAAAACCGAGAAAAAAAGGTCGCCCATTCCTAATAGAAGAATGAAAGATGTTATAAGTTCCTTTCCTGTTACTTCTAAATTATTAATATTGTTTTTTTTAACAACTATAAACATAGGCTATTATTATTGAAGAGTATTAATATCTATCTTTGGCCGTAACTGGTCATATGGCGTCAAAATAGCCTTAGATTTTGATTGCTTCTATCCATACCCTCTGTTCATCTGCAGGTAAAGTCTCATTTGTTTCAAGAATCCTTACAAGATCATGCAGAACAGTGAAATGTTTCACACATCTTCGGACAAAACACGAAATTAAATATGATCCATGTTGTTCAATGCCTTATAAATGACAGCGAATTGAATATATACTCCGGAAGAGAAACTGAAAATAGTTCTAGAGGGTATTTCAGGAACCATTACGGTATCCGAATTATGCAGAAAATACGATCTCAGACCTGCAAGGTTCTATTACTGGAAGGATCAGTTAATCAACAATGCACCTGAGATATTTGAGAACCGGGGAAGGAAGATTGACGAGGAGAGAATAAATAATGAAAAGGATCAGGAAATAACAAGACTCAAGGATGTAATAGCGGAAATCACACAGGAGAATCTTGCCATTAAAAAAAAGATTGGAGAACGCTTGTTGAAGAGGGAAAGGATATGAGATCACTTTTCTTTGATATTCACAGAACTGTGATGAATACGGTAGAAAGAGCAGGATATTCAATCACATCAGTTTTGAAACAGCTGGGAATATCCAGATCCTGATATTATGATCAATTGACCTTTTCACCAATCCTTGACAACGGATTCAATCCAGGCAGATACCATTATGATAGTAGGCAAAGGACAGAAGCCTTCCAAGCTATATCTTCTCCCATCAGTAAGAAAATCTCTTGAAGAATATCTCAAAGTCAGGACATCTAACGGAACAACGAAGCTTTTCACCAACAAGGATGGAGAACCCATGACTTATGACGGCATTCGCCAGGAGATCTATCAGATAGCTAAGAAGGCAGGTATATCTTTCAGCGCACACAGAGCAAGACGGTTTTTTGCACGCTACCTTTACACTCATGGAGTAGACCTTGAGGGGGTAACGCCTCCTGATGCGACACACGAAATTTGACACGACAAAGGATTACATCGGACTGGCTATAGATGATGCAATAGACGAGGTCAGAAAGAAAAATTTGGACTTTAAGGAATCGGATTCAGGGGTGAACCCGAATAGTATTAAGCGCCCCGAACGGGATTTGAACCCGTGTCACAGGCTCGACAGGCCTGTATGATAGGCCGCTACACTATCGGGGCTATGCCATCATGGCGTAGAACAGGTAATGAATATACCGTTATAAACGTTATCAGACACTTTGTCAATTTGAGAGATAGAAATTAAGGGATAAACATCCTTTAATATTGTGGAATTCTTCTTGGTTATGGAATTAATAAGAACAGGTAAAGTAAAAGAGGTTTATGATGAAGGTAACGCTCTCTTATTCAAGTTTACAGATAAAATATCAGTTTTTGATAAGATTATACCGAATAAAATTCCAGATAAAGGTGAATCGCTGTGCAGAACCTCAAAGTTCTGGTTTGAAAAAATTAAGAGTGAGAGAGGAATTGAGAACCATTTTATAGAGTGCCCTTCCAAGTCAGAAATGAAAGTTAAAAAATTCAGGGTAAATGAATCAGGTGGTTCCAGGATCTGGATTAACTATCTAATACCTCTTGAATTTGTAATGAGATATTATGTTGCTGGTACTTTGATGGATAGGATTAAGAAAGGGAAAATAGATATTAATGAACTTGGTTTCAAAAATAGTCCAAAGATTGGGGACGAAATTCCTGAACCTTTGTTTGAAATGACTACAAAATTTGAAAAGACAGATAGGCCCTTAAGTTTCGAAGAGGCTTCTCTAATAGGTGGTATCAGCAGAGACGAGATATATGAGATCAAGGAAACAATTCTTAAGATTGACAATATAATTTCAAGAACAATTTCTCCAAGAGGTTTAATTCATGCGGACGGAAAAAAAGAGTTCGCAATGGGAG
>JAKAYH010000317.1 GCA_021826835.1 Thermoplasmata archaeon
ACGTTGATCTTATAGACGAGATACTCCCTTTTTCGTAAACCTGGGACCGTGGGGTAGCCTGGTATCCTACCAGCTTGGGGTGTTGGTAACCTGAGTTCAAATCTCAGCGGTCCCATTGTACCCTGTTTCGGCTGTAAGTAGCATTTTCGCTTCCGGAAGAAGACTGAAAAGCACCCCTCTTCCGAATGCCAGCAAAAATACCAGCAGTGTCAATTCTTGTCTAGGTACTTTCACTTGCAGACTATTCAGGTCTTTGTCACCACCATTCTATATTCAAGATAAACAGGCTTCTGCAGTCCAAAGATTGATAATTTAAACGTGAGGATATGAGTCTGGTTAAATGGTGGGGCATAACAGATCTGGACATTTTCCTGTGAATACTTGAAATGAAAGAATGGAGAGTGGCTTCCAAAAAAGGGAAAGTTAGAGAAGTTATCGAGCGATAATGTGTCATAGACACATGTACCTGAACTATTGTAATAGGAACCATCAAGGGAGATGTTTGATGAGTGACCATTGTATGAATAGGGCCAATTAGTAATGGCCATCCCAATGGTCCCGTTTACCATACATCCCGTTATCTTCAATTTCATCGTAGTAGGGTGCAGCGATGATGAAAGGTTTCCACAGAATGAGACATTCGAGTGTATAATCGTCTCCTTCGTATCTAGACAGCATTGCAAAATATACGAAGTAATATTCATCGTGAGACTTGACGTAGGATGATTGGTCTCATCAATCAAGGAGGTTAGATACAACGTTCCAACCTCTATCGGGTCATCCCCGTTGGTTGGGCTCTTGCTATAGTTTACATATGAAACATAACAATCATTATGAACGCTTATTGGCGTTTGGTAAGATGACAATGAGTAAAATGATATGGGAACTGCAACTATGATGACCGCAATCACAGCGAACATGATCAGCTTTTTACTCTTCTGGATCATATATGAAATGTTACTTCAGAGATGTATATAATGCTAGCGATATTAGTTATACAATTGTAATAAATATTCGATTTGGAGCAGAAAGACTTAAAATATAATAATTTCTAGCATATGATTTCAGACTTAAAATTTTGAGTTTTAACACTCTTTATTCATGAAAACTCAACGGGCACATTTACAATGTCTCTTCGCAGGCGGATAATGCAATCCCAGATTGGATCGAAGACACGCATTCCTAAGGGAATATAATTTTACGACCTGTAATAAGAATAGAAAAGAATTCTAAGTCTAAATGAGCAACTTGTAACGTTCAATAGCTTTGGCATTGACTGCACAGAATTTCTTCTGGAAATGGATTTTAGCTTTCAACTTTGTTTCTATTAACCATTAATCGGACATAGTTTCGCACGATTATAAGAGGAGTTTTCACCTGACAATGCAGTGCATTTTTGTGGTATTAATTTAGCGTGCTTCCTTTCTGTGAATTTCCAAGTAGATCTATTTTTGATCCCACAGCTATGGCAACTACCACAACAACAATGGCAACAATCCGATATAGCCATTTTTTATTGAATTGTATAAACTTCATCCTAAAGTCGCAATTACGGTGTTTAAGTTTGACCCAAGGCCCTGCCCGCTGCCAACAATATATCCCTGCGAGTTCACCAGATAATATATATCAAGTACGCCAGCCGGATTATACTGTTGCGTTACCCACTGTGGAGCAGTCCCAATATACCAGCCCGGCTCATTTGAACCACCGTATTGTGATACAAATGCTGGCAGGCTCTGGCCCTGTTGATTCAGATCATTATAATTTTCTATCTGCAGCAAACGAATTCCGTCTGACCTAAAGGTATTATAGTACTGCGATACCAGAAGCTCGCTTGTCTCAGCGCACGAGGAGCACCATGTAGTCATCAACCAGACAACTAAAGGCTGACCCTCTAACGACTTAGTTGAAACCGTTCCACCATTTATTAATGAAACGTTAAAGTCACTCAGTGCTTTTTTCGTGCTCTTAGTTACTGTATGGCTTACATTAATAGCAGATGCACCATAATGTATGCCTACTACAACAAGTATGGCAATTGTTATGGTTATAAGCGCTATTTTCTCCATTTTTTTCCTGGCTTTTAGCTGTCTTTTCCTTAACTGTTCCATCTTTTTCTTGTTGGACTTTGACATTCTCTATCATAACTCCTGATTTTGTGGCATAACCTTCTCTTCGCTTACAACATCCAATCGGCAACAACCCAAATTTGAGGCTAATTTCAGGATGGAATATGTAAGCATTACGATTGAAATTATGTAGAATATCGGATAATTCACAGCAAAAAAGTGCTGTATTGCAGGCGAATACCTGAAAACAAACGGCGAGGACGCACCGACAATTCCTATTATCGACGGTATAATTGGTGTACAGCAGAACACATTAACGATGCTGGTCAAAACAGAGGCGACTCCAGTTCCCTTATTTATTTTTACGCCAAAAGAATGTGATCTAATAGCAATTGAAATAAGAAGCGAAAAGAGGATGCCCATTGCAAAAGAGAAAACAACCTGCATTGGAGTAATAAATTTTACTGCAGGCAAAAAGAAAGTTCCAAATGGTAGCATTGGAAGTAAAATATAGTATAAACTGGTTAGAAGAGCTGAAATTACAACAAACAAAATAATGTATTTTCGCATTGACAGAGTTTCCAGAATTGCTTTTGCTGAGATTGAAAAGTTGATTCTATTCCCGCCAAATTCCATGGTCTACTCCAAATTAAAATTTATATTTAACAGAATAAGTAAAAAAAAGTTTAGTTGCTGATAATTTTTAGTGGGTCTGCTGCAGAAAAAAGTTCAAATGATTCTTGATTTCAAAGGGTTTTCCCTGAAACCTGATCTGAAGACATCCACTCAAGGTCTTCAGGTATGCCGTTGCTTTCGATGATTCTCTTGTATATCAAAGCACTTGGTCTGATCTGAATTTTCCTTGTTTTTAGGTCAACACCCAACAATCCAAATTTCATACCAAAACCGGAACACCATTCATAATTGTCAACAAGTGACCAGTACAGATAACCTTGAACGTTGATACCATCATCGACTGCCTTCTCTATCTGTTTAATGTGCGATACAATGTACCTTGGTCTTATCTTATCCAGACTATCAGCAACGCCGTTTTCTGTTACCATCATAGGTAGATTATACCTGTCCCAGTACTGTTTCAAGACATTGTAGAGACCAGATGGATAAACCTCCCAGCCAAAGTCACTCACTTCTCTTCCGTCTGCACTGGAGAAGCCTGCAGTGCAGGAATGCCCATATCCTTTCACCGTTTTGTAACCGGATCTATCTGCTTTAAGTACGGTTCTGGTATAGTAATTAACACCGATCCAGTCCAATCTATTGACTATATCCTTTCTATGTTCTTCAGAGACTTCAGAGAACGTGCTTTTTTTATTTAGTTGCCTGCACCAGGAAAAATCACCCTTTAATAGCGCATCGAAAAAAGAATATCTATCGTTATATCTAACCTTTTCCGCTGCTTCCTCATCATCGTGAGGAAGAACCTGAATGTCAGAATTTGCGTAAATCACGCCAATGGGCTTTGATGAAAACTGTTTCATTTGTTCATAGGACCTTGCACATGCTTCAACCATGTGCTTCTTTGCCAAAGTTGCTGCCTGAATAGAAGGAAAAGCAGGCGGAAACCCGGACTTTACATTGACAAATCCGTTACCCCAGACGACATTTGGTTCATTCATTATCGAAAACTGCTCAGCAAAATCGTCAAATTTCCAAGCCACATAAGCTGCATACTTGACAAATTCTATTACGGTCGTATGATTAATCCAACCATTGCTAGAATTCGTCAGACCAGTAGATCTGGATTGAATCGGATCATGCAGAATGAGGGGAAGCGGCCAATGATAAGCGTTTATTATGAGAGATATTCCTCTTTCCTTCAGGTCGCTGAAAATTTCAGTATATCTCTTGACGGCTGCCTTGTTGGCAATTGAGTC
>JAKAYH010000318.1 GCA_021826835.1 Thermoplasmata archaeon
CAACATCGGCAATTCCACGCAAACCTAATCGTGAGGAGGAAATCGCAATACTTCTAGTTGTTCTTACCTCTCTTCTAGTGTCATTCTCGAATGGATTATCTGCATGTTCATGAAGGTGTTTTCCCTCGGCAGTCAGCCTATTCTCCTGCCATTGCTGTTCAATATGTATTAAAGCCCACTGCCTTTCACAGAAGGCCATATGTTGGATTCCCGATAACATCAAGTAGTCTTCTTCTGAGTACACTTTCAATCAAAGTCGTTCTATTATGGTTACTCCATCAGGGATATTTTCTTTTGAAATTTTTATTTCATAGTCCGAAAAATCCCTTATTACTGCATCGTTGTCCTTTTTTGATATGTGAATGGAATCAAACAGTGTCTGAGAAGGTGCGTTCCCAAGCTTGGATGCGTGCTTGAACACAATAAGTTTCCTGGTATTCATCATTCCTCTTGCAGCGGATCGATCAAGTTCGAACATCCTCTCAAGGGCTTCCCATAACAATGACAAATCATCCTCATTAAAGCCTGTCTGGGTAGCCAGAGGTGCAGAAACAAACCCGTAAGCTTTGTAGAGCCCATATGGAATTGTATACTTTCTGCCCATGGTCCTATTGCCGCCTTCCTGATCCACTGATTCTTTTTCTGTAGTAACAGCCATTCTTGTTATGCTATGTTCCAGGGATATAACAGGATCTACTGACCTTCCAAAAGTGAGCTGTACTGGGCCCCTCACCTGACCTGCATTGGCCCCGGTAGACATAACTGCTCCGAATGTTCGAATGTCAAAATAATTTTCACAGAGGTATTTCTTAGCTTTTTCACGCTCTTCCGGCTTTACCTGTTTACTTTTTTCATTATCGCTTTTAGTGGGTGTGATCTGAACACCTATCTCGGAATATGCGTCGTCAATTGTCCTGTTGAGAATAGCCTTCTCCTTGATGAATATGGCATAAGGTTTGTTATTCTCCTTCACTATTTCCACATAGTTCCTGACTTTTCTTTTTAAACTGACATCTGTAACAAGACCATGGCCTGTCTCTGCATCAATCCGCGGAAGGTTCCCCGCATCTGGATCTCCATTTGGATTTCCATCCTTTACATCAAACAAAATCACAAAGTCATATCTGTTTTCAAGCTGTTTATTTTCTGACATTATACTTACCTCTTAATCCTCTGTCGCTTCTTCTTTTTTTGTGAAAAAATCCTGTCTTTGGTGATAATAACCTATTGCGAACATACCCTGATCGTGAAGATTTAGGTGAGAAGGAAAAACCTCAATATTTCCCATTATTTCCCCAAGCTTCTTTTCGAACCAGGTCACGATCCCTTTTTTCTCTATTTTGGCAAGATGGTGGTTTTTCAAACGTAGCAGCGTAGGAAAAACAGTAACTGGGCTTGTACAGGCAGAACCATAATATCTCTCTCTAATGGTAGTATTCAAGTTGGGGTTTGCCTTTTCCTGAATTCTTTCCAGTGCCGCAAATAGTCTTCCAAGTTGATAAGCCGCAGATGGCTGTGTTTCATCGAGTTTCATCGTGATCTCCTTTATTTTCTTATTTTGATATAACCGGTAATATCTATTTAAATATGCCTTTATTGTGGCTGCCCTTATTCTGGTAACCCTGTTTTTTGTATCGTTTCTAATTCTTTGTATGGCAAGTTGAAGCATGCTGGCCGGGTACGTGGTTCCTTCGAGTATTGCTCTCATAACGTTACCTGCAAGTCCGGGAGGAATATTCTCGAACTTATCAAGTGTGGAGATATTTGCAAGTATTTTTTGTAAAGGATAGAACTGAGGATTGTTTGGTCCGCTTATAATAGAAAAATCATCAAAATACTGCTTTATTCTTTCGGAATATTCTGAAACCTTGCCATTTTCCCAAAAGCGAATTGATATTCTGGCAGAATTCGGAGAAAGACCAAGCACATAAAATGGTATTTCCCCATCGTCATTTATGTATGCACCAGATTTGACAGAATTAAACAGTTCTCGAACAAGACTTATTTCAGTATCAGGATCAATAGCCTCGGGGTTCTCGAAGAGACCTGAAAACTTTTCCTCAAGATTGTTATTCTTGCTTCCCCAGAAGACAGTATGTGAATTTCCGACCTGTATGCGATGTTTCTCCGATTTAAGCAGGTAATTTAATGCAGTTGTATATGCAAATTCAGTCATTTTGGTAATAGGTGAGTTAAAGCCCTGCTCTTTGCCATATGAATCATAACCACTGTTCTTCTGAAAACTAACCAACGAATCCGCGTCCTTGTTTATTCGGGTTTTATGATGCAACCTAACTATCTGCCCAGTTTCACCGGTCACCAGATCAGTGCCAAATACCTCATCTTCACCCTCTTCTGGGAGGCCAATCTGGATTGCTCTATATTCCTTTATTACGTCACTGGCTGGTATCGGCAGGAGCTCTGAGTTTAGCCTGAATGCAATATTGCAACCAGGTATTTTTTTGCAATCTTCTATTTGCTCTGATTTTAAAACCTTTTCAATTCCATTATTTTCATAGAATTTATTTATTGCTTTAATTTCTGGGCTATCTCTAATCTCTTTAGGGAGCTTTTCGAGTGAATCTATCCAAGTATTGTGTTGGTTCTTGGATAGTTCAATTAATTTGGGGTCATCATCTTTTGGGATACCAAGAACATAACCGATGTGATCCCATAGCAAGTTGGTAGTCATATAGCTGTTACTGCCAGTTCTGACATTTGCACTCGGTACCTGAAATGACTTTCCAACTAGTCTTTTTCCATCAGGTTCTCTGGTGTCTTCCAGTGAGATAAAATTTCCTAATTGGTCTATAACTATTAGAAATGGTATTTCTTTTATTTCAAATCCAATAGGAGGTACTTTTCCTTCAGAATATTTCCGGTCATAGAACTCCTTCAGTGCTTGCAGTATCATCCGACAACCTTCACTTCCCTTTTATCGGTGTTAATTGTGCCCATCTTCATTTCTGCCCTAAAAAAAAGGGGCGGTGGAGAGGTTTTGTTTCTGCTAAAATCCATGTCATAAAGCATGAATCCAAAATCCTGGTCTTTTTTTATGGGGCTGGAAGGTTCATGTTCCACGTCCACAAGCCTGAAGGAACATGCAAATTCCCTCGTACCCAAATAAGGTCTGTGGAAACACTGTCCTTTTTTGGCACGTCTCTCGAACATGGCAGCATATTTTTCCTCGCTTTCATCTTCCATACCATGGTCATTCTTCCGATTGTCCTTGTCACGCTTCTCAGGAGGTATGAAATCAAAATATCCGTGTATCCTGTACTTTACATCTTTTAAGCACAGGCTAGATCGTTGTTGGCGGTAAACTTCCACATATAAACTATTATTCTCTGATCTCTCGCCAGACATCTGCTTTTCCGAAGGTTGGCTAATTGTTTTTCCAACTTCGTTTCTCTTTATTGATGTAAATCTAATGGGATTCAAGACTTCTATCTTTGTTATGTTCCACCTAATAGATGGTTTCCAGAGGATTGCCTCGAATATTCCTCTTGCAGCAGATGGAGTAATAACATCATAGCTGACTCTTTCCACTTTCATCTCTGGCCTAGTGAAACAGGCAAAATCACCCCATACTTCAAGACACCAGTCTCTCAAAATCTTACTCCTATTGAATTATATATTTTTCTGGTTCATATAAAACTTTATCTATTACTAGCCCAATATCATCATTGTAGCTCAGATTGGAGTTAAGTGCATACAATCCGTCTTGTACTTCTTCTATAAGTCCATTCTCAAGTAGACTGTCAAACTCTCTATTGTAGATATTTACTGCATATCTTTGCATTTTTCTCATCAATGACCTACTTTTGCCATATTTTATGAGATTCTGGATTAATTTCTCACTCTCCCCATCATATCTGACCAATATTGTTTTTTGAATCGTATCATCAATTAGTTTGAACTTACTTGAAGCAGTCTTAAATGAGATGTTCAGATAATTGGA
>JAKAYH010000319.1 GCA_021826835.1 Thermoplasmata archaeon
CGATCTCAGGCTTGAGGATCTGAAAGTCAGAAAGGAGGAAAAGAGAAGAGAAGTGAGTCCTCTTGTCATCTTCTCAATCACGATGCTTGCCATTGGAATAATATCCACATACCTCAGTTTTCACTTTATTCAGTATGTTCCGGAATACGGAGATGAGAAAAGTTATTCGGCAGCAGCTGTTTCACCACTGATCGTGATCGGTATACTTGGCGCTTTTCTTGCGATTCTTACGGGAAGACCAAGAATCGCAACATTTCTTTCTGTAATATCGGTTATAGGAGTTGCAGCGATACTTTTAATTTTCGGGTTTTAACTCTCTACTGCTAAATGCCTCAAACCGTAGGTTGAATATTCGTAAACTAGAATGAAGAATCCCGCAAACATAGGTAATAGGTAGAGATCGTTGATTGTCTTCACCGATTCTATGAACCAGAATAGAGAAAACGTGAGCAAAAGAGATGCAACCGTCACTTTCATTATGGCCTGTTTTATCTGCCTTATTTTTGTCCTCAATATGAAAGAACCTATTATTACTACAACTCCACCAAGTACGGCTCCATAAATTGTAGAGTCAAATCCCTGGGGATAGAGTGCAACAAGAACAATTGCCGCCTCAAAAGCCTCTGTGGCCCCTACAAGAAATGCGGTAGTATTGATCCCTTTCTCTGTAGGCTCTTCCTTATGTGACTTTGGGAAGTTCTTCAGATATTGGAATTTCATGGATCTTTTGGCGCTTTTCATCAATCTCTGGCCGAAATAGAGTAGTAAAATTGCAGAGGCAAGCCTTATGTAAAAAATTGGAAAGACCTCGATCTCTCTACCCAAGAAAGTCGCAGGAATAAGTATTACAAAGACCCCAACGGTCGTCGCTAAAAAAGGCAGAGCGTTTTTAGAATCAGCGGACAGAGCCATCGCCACTGCCGAAGCTTCTGACATCTCAAGCAACATGATTCCGGTTGCTGCTAGAAATATTCCTGGATTTATCACTAAAACCATGAATATATTATTTTATATTTACTTATTCCAGCCAAAATCATTAGGTCTTTTAATCGAACCTGGCGAGTTTACATTGAATGTGGACTATGAATGATCCAATGATCTGTTGAAATGCCGTTTCTCAATATAGTTAAGCCTAATTTACCGGAGAGGTCTCAAATCAAAAAGAATCAGCTTGGATAATTACTATTTTATATTTTATAAACATACTAAGTTCATGTGCCAGGATTGTTTTGAAGATGGATGCGAATGTGATCAATGTTATAATTTTCGTCACAATCCCGCGTGTCCGAGATGCGGTCACACAATATTTCTCGATTGCTGCCAGGGATTTTAGCCTGTGCAAAAATAAAACTAGGAGAAGTAATTGGAAAGAATTAAAAAGTCGCAACAAATTATCTTTCATTGGTTGATCTAAGAACACTTGTCAGCAGTTTTAAGAAAATTTTGAAACAGAACGTAGGGAGGACAATCCTAATGGCGTTAAGCGTTGTCCTTTATAGCGTAATTTCAGAATACTTAATAGAAAATCCAATAAAATCCTCAGGAATTCATTCACTTTTTGAATCCCTTTGGTGGACTATGCAGACAATTACTACAGTGGGATATGGGGACGTTACAATAGTTGGGTTTTATGGGAAGACTAACGCCATGGTTGTAATGGTTATAGGGATAGGCACATTCAGCCTGCTGCTTGTGACAGTAGCTGCAGAAATTTTAGATGCCAAGCTTTTGAAAAGATTAGGGAGGGTAAGAACAAAGATGGAGAAACACTCAATTGTTTGTAATTATACCGATAAGCAATCGTCTATAATAAAAAGATTAGTGGATGAAAATTTTCCACTGCTGATATTGGGTAATGAAGAGTCCAAAGAACTTGCAGATAATGGGGAATTTGTAAAAGGGAATCCACTGAATTCTGAGGATTTAAGACGGGCAGGAGTAGAAAAGGCAGTCTCAATGATCATATTTCCAAATGAGAAATATGGTTCAGAGGATTCTCTTGCTCTGGATGCTGAGTCAATACTGATACTGTTAACCACAAGAAAAATGAATCAAAATATGAAAATAACAATAGAGCTTCTCAACGAAAGCAGTAGGATACACGCAGAAGAGGCTGGCGCTGATAATGTAATAGTGAGGGGCGATCTGAGCTCAGCCGCAATTATTTCTGCCATGACACAACCAGAAGCTGGAATGTTTCTCAATAAAATGGTTATGTCTTCCGGCAATTTTTCAATCTCACAGGATAGATTTGAGAAATTCAGGGGGAAAAGTTACAATGAAATAATTAAAGTCATAATAGAGAAAGGCGGCATACCTCTATCGGTTTACAAGGATGGCAATTTTAATAACCCATATGAAATGGACGGATCTTTCAATGGAGACCTCTTTATATATTTGAAAAAAGGTCAGCAACAATAACAAATTAGATATGCCTTGCTTAATTTCAGATATAAAGGCAGAGGTTGTCGAGATTGGTCAAAGGCGCCAGATTGAGGGTCTGGTTCCGTAGGGATACGAGGGTTCAAATCCCTCCCTCTGCATAAGGTTAAGTGGCAATTTCAAAGATGTTTTTTCATGTTGAACTTAATTATCATGAGGGATACCGCAATTTTGAAAATGAAAATACGCTGGGAAGGTAAAGATTTGTACTCCACGCTGAGTGGCATCTTGACTTAAGAAGAGGATGGGCCAGAAAATACCGATGGAGTCCGATTTAAGAAGTTGTAAAGAGAAAGCAAAACAAGAATGTCTATTATCAGAATTCCAAAAATTTCATCTTCAGCAACAGATTGCCATGGAATAACAACATAAGCAATCCATGAGAGAAGATTTATTCCTGTAAGGAGGGCACCAAATTTATAATACTTCTGTGATAGGTAGCCAATACCGATAACAAAGAATGAAATCGAACTGATAATAAAAAACCAGATGGAGACAAAATCGTGAGGATATGTCCCCTCATGATATATTCCTATCAATGAAAGAAAGAGTCCTCCAATTATAAAGAATGAGAATCCCACAATTTCGATTTTATGAAGCATTGATATGGAAAAAAGACCTATTAAAATGCCAGTAATTATTAGTCCATAATTATATACAAAAGGGTAAGACGGGGAAGGATGTCCATTATTTTGAAAGTTTCCGCCTCCCAAATCACTCAGGGCATTAGAATTAACCCTGAACCATGGGTTAAGAGAAATTGCCAAAAAAATTGTTATCCAAGCGAAAGCAATTGCCAAAAGTCCAAAAATTAAGGGAAGGTTATTTATCAATCTGGATTTCCAATTTACCTCATTCACCGGTTATAATCAACTATTTGATATTTAATATTTCCAATTCATCAAGAAAATGAACACTGATAATTATGAGAAATATTTATTTTGTAGGTAAAAATACATTAGAATGGGCTTAAGCAAGAGAGATCTCACCAGAAAGAAAAAGAGCATTGAGGGCAAAATTGAAGAACTGGAGGCGAAAATAAAGAAGAATCCTATGAACAAGCAGTTACAGGAAGAACTCGCAGATTTGAAAAAGAAACTGGATAAAGTCGAATAATCTTAGTTTGGTTTTCGGAGTTTTGAGATTTTTATCACTATTCGGGGAGAATATAATTTAATTTCTTCACAGGGATGGATTAGAATGAATTCTTCAAGGATGCTATATTTCTTTTAAGATGGTTTTGGTACGGAGCGCAGCAATTCTGTCTTAAGAATAAGATCAGGCAATCAAAAAAATTAAAATGATTTATTATGTATGAAATAATGTTTATTCATGCCTCCCGGAAAACTAACTAGGAGCCAAAAGAATTTTATTGAAAAACTAAGCCAGGAAACTTCCGAAAAGCAGAATGAAGTGGAGCATTACCTTGTGGAGAAGGGGTTAGGAACAATAGATGAACTTTCGGTTAGCGAGGCTTCCAATCTGATAGAAAAGTTGAAATCTATGGGTTCGCCCGT
>JAKAYH010000320.1 GCA_021826835.1 Thermoplasmata archaeon
CCACTACCTGTTCAATTCTTGTACTATCTGAATGATATTATTCACGGAAATTTGGGAGTTATGTACACTTCATTTTATACGGGGCCAGTCATGGGCGGAATCGAAAGATTCCTGCCTTACACCCTTGAACTTTCAATAGCAACTGTTATTTTGTCAATATTGATTGCGATCCCACTGGGGACGTATATTGGAGCAAGGCCAAACTCACCTTCAGACGCAATCGGTAGAATCTTTTCGCTTGGTGTCTATGCAATGCCCATCTTCTGGCTGGCTCTGCTTGCACAGATCATATTCGGTAAAAATATAGGAATATTTGGTTCTTATGGTCTTCCTATTAGTGGAGAAGGCTATCCGACAACAACAAAAGTGCCTTGGATAGTAAACAATGTGTCAGAACCTACACATATGCTCTTTGTGGACGCTTTGTTACACGGTAATCTTACAATTGCTTATAGTGCTTTTATACATCTTATTCTGCCTGTAGGAGTCTTAACACTGAGTATTCTTGCCGGTTTATTAAGATTCATAAGAGCCGGAATGGTAGACACGGCAAATCAGGAGTTTGTAAAAACTGCTAGGGCTAAAGGTGTCCCTGAGAAACTTGTCCTGCGGAGACATGTAAGGAAAAATGCTCTGTTACCTTCTGTTACGGTCATCGGACTTCTTATGGCAGGGTTACTTGGTGGTGTGGTTGTAATTGAGTATGTTTTCCAATTAAGAGGAATGGGGAGATTGACACTCGCAACCATAACCGGTTTGAACATTCAATTCTATGGAGTAGCAGGGACAGTGTTGTTTTTTGGAATAATACTTATGATTACAAATTTGATAGTTGATGTCGTATACGCATTCCTCGATCCGAGGATAAGATATTAAGGTGAAATAAATGCAGTCCACAATTAGTATTTTTAAAAGATCAGGTGTTCAGAAAAAGAGAAGACCAAAAGTTGAGGACTTCCAGGCAACAATGAAACTTGTTTTGAAAAACAAGGTTTCATTGACAGGTCTTATCATAACGTCAGTTTATTTTATATTGGCTCTTATGGATTATGTATATCCTCAATATTTAGGAGCTGGGCCTGGAGTGGTAACATCAATGCTTCGTTTTAATGGAGGTTTTCTAGGCCAGGGATTTCCATCAGGACCAACACTGGCTAAGGGATGGTGGTATTATTTAGGTACAACATATGCAAACATACCGCTATTTCCCGCAATCCTGTCAGCGCTTTACATAGATTTGGGTTATAGTCTTATGATCGTCCTAAGCGGAGCTGTAATTGGAATTTTAATAGGGACATTCTCAGCGTATTATGGTGGCTTCTGGGACGAACTTATGATGAGGATTACAGATATATTTTACAGTATTCCATTCCTGATAATGGCCATAGCATTCACCACAATCCTTTCATACAGTCTTGCCAAGGCACACGCTCCCATTAACGGTTTCTCACTTATAGCAATCGCACTTATTATTATATGGTGGCCAACATATGCAAGGTTAACACGTTCAATAACATTATCTGTTAAATCATCCAGGTTCATAGAAGCAGCAATTGCTTCAGGTTCATCTAAAGTAAGAAATGTTTTCACACACGTGATTCCAAATGTGCTTTCACCAGTATTTGTACAGATTTCACTGGATCTCGGATCGATTGTTCTGATCTTTGCAACCGTTGAATATCTGGGGCTGGGAAGCGTGATTAAAGTCACTCAATATACACCTGAATTGGGTGAACTGATTTCAGCAGGTCAGACATACCTCCCAGTAGGAATATGGTGGCCTGTTTTTGTACCTGGTATTTTTCTATTAATATTTACGGTTGGAGTGAATATACTTGGCGACGGGATGAGAGATGTACTTGATCCAAAGATGAGGAGGTAAAAAAATGATTACACAGGAGGAGAACGTAAAGGAAATAAGCGCGTCTAAGCCCTATATAGTTGTTAAAGACCTTGTAACACAATTCTTTACCTCAAAGGGTATTGTCAAGGCATTGGACAAAGTAAGTTTTGAAATATATCCAGGGGAGATTTATGGACTTGTGGGGGAGAGTGGATGTGGTAAAAGTGTTACTTCAACGTCTATAATGGATTTAATTCCAGATCCACCAGGTAGGATAATGGGTGGAGAGATCTATATAGATTCGTTTAACATTCTATCCGATTTGAGGAGTCTTGCGAAGATAAGGATTAAAAGTGAGACAGAAGTTAAGATCAAAAGAAGTAAGAGAGCAAACAAAAGGCACAACGAGATACTTTCGCAGATTAGAGGGAATAAAATCTCTATGATATTTCAGGAACCATTTTTGGCTCTGAATCCAACCATGCGAATTGGAGATCAAATAATGGAATCTATTTTATTGCATAACATTCTAAGCATTAGTGACGGTATCATTAAGAGACACAATCTAAACAGTAATGATCTGGATAAATTCATGAAGAACCTGAATGGTGAAAATGACCATTTAAAAAGGAAAAAGATCATTAACAACTTTGTTTCTGAATTCGGAATCCAGGAATTCGAAGAAAGTTTGAACTCGTTGATTGAGAATTCGACAGATGACTCATATGTAAAAACAGAAATTATAAATATGGTTCAGGAAAACAAGAAAAATATAGATATGAAATTGATTTCTGAGATAAGGGAATACTACTATTACAAGAATCAATTGTTTCAGCTTACCCTTGAAGAAATACAGGCCGAGAGGACCGGGGAAACCGCAATCAGGAATCAAAAACATGAACAGATCAAGGCTTTAAGGAGATATATTAATAACAAGTATTTCGTTCTCAGAATGAAATTAAGGCTCGCGGAAAAGCATTACATGGCTCCATTCAGAAAAGAGGCGAGAAGAAGGGCCATAGAGTTACTATCGCTTGTCAATATTGCTGGTCCTGAAATAGTTGTGGATTCTTATCCTCACGAACTTTCCGGAGGCATGCAGCAAAGAGCCATGATAGCCATGGCTTTGGCATCAAATCCAAAAATGCTAATCGCAGATGAACCAACAACAGCCCTGGACGTTACAACACAAGCACAAATTTTAGAAATTATAAAAGATCTTAATGAACTAATAGGGATGGGAGTGCTCTTTATAACACATGATCTAGCAGTTATTGCAGAAATGTGTGACAGAGTTGGTGTCATGTATGCAGGAAATTTAGTGGAAGAAACATCAACAACGGAAATATTCAATGATCCAAAACATCCATATACAGTGGGTTTAATGAATTCAGTACCAAGAGCAGATAGGAAGAGAGAGAAGGAAATCCGTCTGGATACCATACCTGGAACTGTCCCAAATCTCATCACGCCCCCTAGTGGATGCCGTTTCCACCCAAGGTGTAAATTTGCCATGGATATTTGTTCCCTGAAAAAGCCAAAGCTAGTTGAGATATCTCCTCAGCACAAGGTTGCATGTTTTCTATATTCAGATGAATCAGAGGTGGATTAGATGGAAGATGATAAAACTCTACTCTATGTATCAAATTTAACTAAATATTTCCAGATAGCTGGCGGGATTGGAAGAAGAAAGGGATATGTGAAGGCTGTAGATTCGGTCACGTTTTCACTAAAAGAGGGTGAAACGTTAGGAGTTGTTGGAGAAACAGGGTGTGGAAAGACAACCCTTGGCCGAAGCATTTTACAGTTAATAAAGCCAACAGCAGGGGATGTTTTTATCGATATTCCAGAGGAGGTAATGAAAGAAGTAATGGAAATCGACAGGAGGCTTTCTCTTTTTGATGAGGACAGCATAGAATCCGATGAATACAGGGACTTGAAAGATAGGTTTGACGAAATAGCTAAAGAGTATTCCCTGACAAGGATGCACAGCCACAAGTTAAAGGAGTATAGAAAAATGATGCAACCCGTTTTCCAGGATCCATTTTCATCTCTTGACCCAAGGAAATTAATTAAAGATTCAATCGCAGAACCTATGAAGCTTCTTACTGAGAT
>JAKAYH010000321.1 GCA_021826835.1 Thermoplasmata archaeon
CCACAATGAAAATATTTGATTTCACAAGTTATTCTGCACTGCTCTGGGCATTTATTGGAATATCAGCTGCACTGAATATACTGTGGGTTTACGCATGGATCAACACTGTCTCATTCCTTAGATCAAAGTTGAAGGAAGAGGTTAGGGAAAAAAATGCAACTGTATCGGGAAGGATCGAATGATATTCTTCCATCCTTACTATTTAATCATTCAAAATTCATATTGATTTGAAAGTAGAAGAGTTTCTCCCAAAAAGCTTTTCACCAGCTTAGAAAAATAATATGAAATAATTCTGAATTTTTTATAATTCACATTCAAAGATTTTTTATTTTTGTTTAAAGTACAATAAAAATGGGACAAACTGAACTCCATTAGAGGTGTAATAAAGTACAACATAGGATACGTAAACTAAATTGCATTAATTTCATCTGAGCACTGGTTATTTCTTTGGTTGTTGGGTTGTTTTTTCAAGTTCACGAGTTGTGTGTGGAAGATGACCATAGATGAAGAATGATGAAATTATAGTGAATAAAGACAGAATGAACAGAATGAAGAAAGATTCCTGTATGGCTGATGACATGGCGGTGACATCAATCCCATATTTGCCAAGATTTGTAGAAGTCACATGGTTCGTCAAATCTAATGCACTGTACCTGAAATAGATGAACGCTGTTAAGATTGAGAGGATAATACTCCCTCCGATATTGCCCATAAATTGTACAATAGAACTTGACGCCCCAATATCTCGGGGTTCTGCTGAGTATTGCGCAGAAAGAGTTGTTGCAGCCATTGTAAAGCCAACGCCAAAGCCTATTGGGATCAGCCCCGTCACCAAGCCTAAGATTGGAAGCGGTCCCACGAATATATAAGGTTGTGTACTCGGTGATATTTTAAGAAGGGGGAGAAACCCAAGTGCCATGCAAATTGTCCCTACAATGCAAAAAAACCTGTAAGATAGCTTTGGTAATAAAATCCCTCCGAGTATAGATCCCAATACCATTGGAACGACGAAACCATAGAGAACATTTCTGAGTGTATTTACCGTTCCGAAAAGAACCTCTGTTACAAATATGGCAACGAATGTACTCAGGGAAAAAAGAACTCCTCCACGAAAGAAACTAAGAAAACTGTCTGAAATTATTGTCTTATGCCTGAACATTCTGAGAGGTATAACTGGCTCTTTTGAAACCCGAATTTCTACTAACAAGAAAAAGGCCAATAACACTAGCCCTGATGCAAGAAACGCAATAGATAGGGGGTCACTCAGAGACCATCCTGAATATGCCATTTCTATTAAGGGGAATGTCAAAAATGAGACCCATGAGGCAAGGAGAATTGAGCCTAAATAATCGAACTTTCCACGCGAATTGGGTTTTAGTGGACTCAGTAAAAACCATACAAGAACAAAAGAAACCATGCCGA
Source organism: Thermoplasmata archaeon (assembly GCA_021826835.1). The sequence goes on from JAKAYH010000321.1 coordinate 1,423, forward strand.
ACGGAATATTCACATAAAAAACCCATCTCCAGCTTGTTGTATCAACGATGAATGCCCCAATTTCAGGACCAACCACAATGGCAATTCCAATTAAACTGGTTACAGCGCCGGTCAGTTTAGCCCGTGCACTTGGGGGTAAAACCATTGCAATTACCGCGAGTCCTACAGGGAGAAATCCACCGCTTCCAAGCCCCTGAACTGTCCTGAACAGAACCAATTCAGATAGATTCTGACTTACTCCGGCTAAGGTTGAACCTACAATGAAGACAGCTAATGTTACCAGTAAGATCATTCTCTTACTGAAGTGATCAGAAAGTTTCCCAAATATAACCATCCCGACAGCGGATGAAGTAATATATGCATCAATCAGGAATGCAAGGCCGTTGGGCTGATGTAAAGCGCCTAAAATGGCCGGCATGGCAGTTGTTACAATAAGATTATCAAGGGCACCCATCAGAACCCCCATTACAATTCCAACCATTATCAGATAAGGGTGAATCGCTGGCAGCACTCTTTTTCCTGATTTTGTGACATTTATTTCACCATGGGACAATTATTCATCACCAATTTCCTCAATACCACTCAGAACATTTACAAAATTTGCCATAATTCTCAAAAATGCAGTCACATCCTCTTTATTGAGCGTCTTTTCAAGCTTCTTTGTTATTGACTGTTGTAGCCTCTGAAACTTAAGAAGTCTCTCTATTCCCTTTTCTGATATTGAAATTTCCACTCTCCTTCTATCTTCGCTGCTTCTTAACCGATATATATAATTTAATCTACTCAATCCATCAAGCAGGTCAGTGATGCTTGGGAGGCTTGTTCCAGAATAGGACGATATCTCAGTTGGGGAAATTCCTTTTCGTATTGATATTACCTGCAACGCCCATGCCTGCGGTAATGTAAGACCTACTTTTCTAGAATTTATTCTAGAAATTTTCGTGAATTTTGATACAAGTGTTCCAAAATCTGTCCAGGCTTCCCCAAGATTTTCAACTCTGTCATTTAATATTTTATCTGATCTGTTTCTTGACATATTATGTTACCTAATTGTTAGGAATCCTAAATATATTTCTATTCACGACAAACCTTACTTTTATAAAGAATTGAAAAAGCGAAAATGAAATCGATTTCTTCCTGTTTTATAGGAATAACTGGATATTCTGATCTGCAAAGTATCAATTCTGAAGTCCAGTTTCAATCCAACCATTTTAGGTAATTCCAATCTAATATAAGGGAAGCCGTCAGGGGGTTTATAGACGACATGAATGCGGATGGAGAGCCCATTCCACATGACATAGACATCATTGGAAACATTGAACTCAATGCCTAAACTTCCCTCTATTTCAGGAAAAGATACGGTGAAAGCCCTTTCTAAAGTTGGATTTAGACTCAGGAGACAGGTTGGAAGTCATTGTGATACTGAAGAGGGAATCGGATGGAAAGAGGGTGGCAATTCCAAACCACGATGAATTGCCAAAAGGACGCTAAGAGCAATAATTAGGTAGTGAGACATTACTGTAGAGAAATTCATCTGGCTATTGTGAATTACTGTAAAATCTCATTAATTTCAAAATTCACAATTAAAAGAAATTGGTTTGAAATTAGTAAATTAACTACTCTTCGTTCCTATAATTCTTTTTCCTTTTCGATACATAATCTCCAGGTACCATCTGAAATGCAATGTTGGCTCTGTTCCATGAGTTTATGCTTATTATCGCTCCGGTTAGTTCTACCAGTTCAATCTCACTAAACTCCTTACTTACCTCATCAAATAGTTCATCGGAGATGTGGTTTTCAGAAATTAGAGTAACAGCCTCCGTCCACTTAAGTGCCATTTTTTCGCGGTTTGTAAACTGTGGTGATTCTTCCCACACGTTTAGAAGAAATATTCTTTGAGAAGATTCGCCAGATCCCATAGCATCCTTGGTATGCATATCTAAACACCATGCACATCCATTTATTTGGGATGCCCTTATCTCTACCAAATCTAAAAGACTTCTTTCGAGGCTACTATTATCTAGATATCTTGAAAAGCCAAGCATTGCTCCATACAGTCCAGGAGACACTTTTGTATAATTAATTCTCTTAAACATGAAACTCAATAACTTATTCATAAATATGATATAATAATGTCGTTCAAACGTTTTTTTGGACCTCAAACAAAGGGTTATAAGACATCTGAGTTCATTAAGAGTGCAAACAATTTATTTTTGCTGTTTTGTTGGAATCTAATCTATCAACTTTCCCTTTTTTATTAACTGTACCAATCAAAAGCAAGCTATGTATGACAATTTGACAAGTAACCTAAAAATTAGGATACTAGATTTTCAGAGACTTGGTATTTTAGGTGTCAAAATCTCAGAGTCCTTCTTGGAAATATAGTCCTATAAACATACTAATAACTCTAAATGGGCCCGACCGGATTCGAACCGGTGACCTCCTCCGTGTCAGGGAGACATCATACCGCTAGACTACGAGCCCTCGTCTGTGGATGTGATTATAGATAATTAGTTTTTTTATCAATGTCAC
>JAKAYH010000322.1 GCA_021826835.1 Thermoplasmata archaeon
AACCCTGTCCACTCAGCCGTGGGATGAACCTATAATTGACTTGGCATCCGGAAGAGGGATCCTTGCTGAACAAATTGCCACTAGAACCAAGGCCACAATTGTGGTATCAGATATTTCCCCCACGATACTGGAAAGGGACAAGAAAATATTCGAAATGATCAATGTTAACGATAGAGTTGACTTTTTAGCCTGCGATATCAGGTTTACACCGTTCAGGACTTCTTCAGTATCTATAGCCACAACTAACTTAGGCTTTCAGAACGTCGGAGAAAAACACGGACAAGTTGATGATGTGTTGAAAGAGGTGAGAAGAATGCTCTCTGGTACCCTTTTTGGAGTCGCAAATTTTTATGACCCCAATGATTTGAGGAATGGTATCAGAATCTCTGAACTTGGACTTAGTTGGTCATTTTATAGAGAGGATTTTTTGAGAAGAATCAGAAACAATGGATTTGAGGTTAAAGTGGAAAATGTATGCACAGGGAGAAATGAGCCGACACCAGTTGGAGATTACTTTAAGGAAGCTTCCATTGACAGTCTTCCAGTTGAAAGTACCCTTACCGAATGGGTGCACCATAGAAGCAAGAACTCATTTGTAGATTACTATCCACTTAATTATTTAAGCGGTTCCCTACATATCTTCTCAGAACTATCATAGAAAATTATATTTTTCACGCAGATGTGTTAGTCAGTGCTTCAAGTCAAAGTGTCGGATTTATTATTGAGCAGATTGCTTAGAAAGCTGATTGTGTTTTGTTGCTACCCACGGGGTACTTCTCTTCTATAAGGTTAGTAACGTTTAAATTCATAAATTGAGTTCTCAATGGATGGATGCCACAATCCCTTTCTCATTCGTTTTAGGTCATATGATTACTATACCTGTCAATGTAAATGGTAGGGAAGACAAATTCATATTTGATACGGGGATTGGGTTGACTGTAATTTCTAAGAGAATCGCTGATAGCCCTAAACTGAAGTATGATGGTTCATTTGTCGGAAAACGTATGTCTGGGCAGGAAGTCTCCATAAATCTTACAAGAATATCCTCACTGGGGGTTGGAACGGTCGAGGCTAGAGAAGTTGCAGTGGGTGTTTTTGACATACCCGGTCTTCCTTCTGATATCGGGGGTATTCTATCTCCCGGTTTCCTTAAGGGAACCATATTCACGGTTAATTATGAAAGTAACGAACTCATTTTGCGGCAGAAAAATTCTGCAATTGAAGACATCTGTGATAGTATCGTGCCTATTGAAGTTGTCAGGAATGGGTCTTCCGTTACGATATTTATTAACGTAGATTTGCCAATTGGGAAGCAAGTAAAACTTGAAGTCGATACTGGAAGCAGTGTTCTAATCCTTAATTCATCTCTTATGGAAGAGCTAAGTATATCAAAAGAAGGACCACAAACTGAAGTGTTTAATGGAACCGATGAAACTGGCAACAGTTATACAAGATATTTTTCCAAGATAAAGGGAAGAGTAGCTATTGCAGGAGCGGATGATGTATTTTACACGAACCCAGAGGCCATTTTTCAGAATATCATTTATGATGGGTTACTTGGAAACGAATTCCTAAAGCATTACAATGTGACTTATGATTTACTTCACAAAAAAATGGGATTTTCGCAATTCGATTCCATTGAATGAAGGCTTTCCGCAATGACTTAGACCTCAATATAATAGAAGTTAGTCGCACAGATAATTGCTAGTTTCCGCAGATAATGAATTGGATTCTAACTGAGATGAACCAACTTCTAAAATTCTATCAACGTCATATTTATCAATTCTTTGGAATCTGTCCCATGAGTCTTCGAATACACTGCTGCTGACTTCTAGTATCAGCATAGATTTTTTTATCATTTCTCCCGACATTGCTGCAGATTCCAATGATTTTGAACGCACCAGAATAACGGTGACGGTCTCATAAAATATGTATTCTGACGTGATCGCTGAGCCATATGAGGATTAGCCCTTTAAAGGTGATAAGCCTCATTACTGAACATGAGGTTTTTCATGAGGGTGAATTTGCCATGTTTCATATATCTGCAAAAATTAGGTTTCCAAGAAACTGGATGGCTTGAGGACTAATCCGAAGTCGTGATACCAAAAATTATGATAATCAGTACACTATTTGAGAACTCTCACAAATTCACTATGCAGGTTTTCAAATGCCTTGTCCTGAGTTAGCAGTATTTCGTTGTTTGCAACGCACACTCCATAAATCATCAAATCGTTATCGCTCATAACTTTTCCAGTTGATATCAATCGGATGTAAGCATTTGCGGCCTCTCTCACAGCTGCTTCACTTGACTGGTAGATAGCTAGGTTTTCAATTGGTTCTTCAAGCTCCTTCCTGTTCTTGTGTTTCAACAACTCAAATTCATTAACAAAGGTCATGCATAATTCGTTCGAGGGAAATGTTTCAATAATCTGGACCACGTCGCTCTTTCCTAACAGGTAATCTATAATTACATTTGTGTCAAGAACAACCATTCAATCACAGCTTTTCAGTATTTTGCTCCCTGTCTCTTTCTATTTGCCTTTTAAGTCTTTCATAGTCTTCCGATTTTGCTTTAAGTGAGCCAGCAAATTTCTTGAAGTCATTTTTCCGGTTATATTTATCCACTAATTTTAATACAACGTCGGAAAAAGAAGTATCCTTGTCTTTGAGTTTTAACAAGGCTTCATATGCAGCGTTTGACAACGTTACGGGTTTTGTCATGTTATATACGCATATTATGTACGTATATGATTTTTTCCTTAATCTTCATAAAGTCGGCTTTTTCTTATGGATTAGAATACCCTAAGAACATTATTTGATATCCACTTAGTTATTTAAGTGGCTCCATACCTATCCTCTGGAGATTGAAGCTTTATTGCCACTTAAATGGAGGAAGGTCAAGAGCTTTTTCAAATTCTTTCCTGGAATGCACGGGAAAATTGTCGCAGTGAGATATGATCACTTTTTCAAACGGAAGATCAAGCATCGCACGAAGTGCAGGTATTTCTCTCTTGCTATGCCAAGGGGAATCCCAGATGCGAAGTTCACCAGCACTCTCTGTCAATGCGTCACCAAAAACTATTACGTGTTTCTCAGGTACCCAAATTGGCGTCTCAGCGCGTCCTCGTCCGTCATAGAGAGGGGTGATGTTTCCTCTTATCTTTTCCTCTGAAATCAGCGGGGTAAGTTCTGTATGCGGAACTTGATCAGGAAAGAAAAACCTTGGACCAAATGGCTTTGAACCATATCTTTTAACGAATATATCTATGTCCCTCACGTGATCTGGCATTGTTATGACTGCCATTGTTGGGGGATCTTTGTCTAGTCGTTCCCATAATCCTATGCAGTCCAGTGAAGGCGCAAGCGGATCAATTATTATCGTTTCTCCGCCGGATTTGACAAATGTGGATGTAACAACCTGCTGATAGTCGTCCCCCTTTGACCAAAATGGGTGACGGGCTCTCCATATCCAGAGTCCCAGATCCAATTCAAGAATACCAACATCAGAGCCTGATTTAATCATATGTGGCTTCATCTCCGCTTTCAATTTTTTTTAGATCAAAAGTAATTAAGTTCATGCAAAGACATGTTTTTCCAGATAAATATCAATTCCGTCGCCCCGATAAAATTACTGCTTCATACTTCAACACGTATCCTGAAAATGCAGGTTGCATAGAAGAATTATTTCATGCATTATTAGAAAAGACGAATCTATGCAACTTTGGTGCCTATTTCAATGGATCATTGGTTATCCCACAACTTTGAAGATATCGCTGTTTGTGAGTTCCCTGTCGAAAGTAGCCAGATTTTCAACATGATTTGCCTCAACAAGTTCCAAGGTTGTGCAATCAGTGAATCTGAACTTGGTAGTTTGTTGTCTTTGGAATCTGTCCCATGAGTCTTCGAATACACTGCTGCTGACTTCTAGTATCAGCATAGATTTTTTTAT
>JAKAYH010000323.1 GCA_021826835.1 Thermoplasmata archaeon
AAGAGAATATTGTATGTAAAGTGAAATTACTCATCCATATTTCACTGAAATTAACATTACCAGCATACGCTGATGTTACATACAGTTTTGAACCATTTGGACTGAATTTTGCATCGCAGAAGTCATACTTCTTAATCACAACGCTCTTTACGATGTTCAGCGTTTTTGTGTTGAATATAGAAACATTCTGGCAATTAAGAATGGCAAGGTAGGTTCCATTTGGTGAAACAACATTGTCGAATGAACAATTTAGATTATGGTTAGTGATATTTTTGATGACATTATTGCTTTCTGTATTAATTACAGTAAAGTTCCTAGGAATTCCTATACCTTTGTAGGTGTTCCCTGATGTGGTAAAACCTTCTGTTCCGTTTGGAAGGAAGGCCATATGGGTTGGGTCAAAACTGACATTAAGCACCCTAACTATACTTAATGTTTCAAGTGAGATTACAGACATATTGTAACTATCGCCACCCACGTAGGCATAAAGACCATCCGGATTAATTGAAACAAAATGTGGGCATTTTTCTGCTGGAAGCGAAATATTAGCAATCTGTTGAAGATTGTTTATGTTAATTATTCTGAGAGATGGAATAGTGTATCTATCAAGAGAAAGTAGCAAGGTACCATTAGGTGTGATTGCTTCGGAACATGAAAATTGTCCTGTGGGAAGTGAAGCCAGATATGTGTTGTTCAAAGTATTGATAATGGGAGAACCATCACCTGTAGAGTTTTCAGTTAATATGGCGTAGTACCTGCTTTCATTGGGATTCAAGGTATAATATGCTTCAAAGTTGATTGAGGAGGTGAAGTTAACATTGAGATAACCACTGGAATTGCGGAAAAGATAATAATTTGGAGCTGACAAAATATATTGTTGCGAACCGTAATATGAAGTTACATTGGCATATGTTTTGTTAGAACTGAAATCTATTCCTCCCAAATCAATATTCCATTTACTTTTATATGGTAAACCTGTCTCAGATACCATAAAAGTTCTAGAGAATGATGTTGGGAAGAATGTTATTTGACCTGGAGTTAATGGGTTTGTTAGATTTCCCATGTTCTCTAGGCAAGGTGAACCAATAGAACCTTTAATTGCCACTTCAACTATTATGTCCGGATTTCTAACGCTTACAAAAAGTGTATTTGATGAAGGTATTAAGATCATACCGTTCACTGATGAAGAATCTGTTTTTGTTAAATTTATTGACCAGCCATAATGAAAAGTTACTGATGAATAAATTTCCGCAGTGGCTCCTCCATATGAGGATGGTGGAGGGGTTGGATTCTTACCGATAAAGTAAAATTCTGTTCCTTGTAAATTGAAGGCAATACTGTTTGTCTCCACGCAGGTGGGTACCTGATCAATATTTTTAAATGTACCATCAGATATGTTTATGGCAGTTATGGTTTTGTTTCCTGTGTTCCCAACTAAGAGCAATGATCCATTAGGAGAAATAGCTCCTGCATCTGGATTGTTTAAGAAGTTGTCAGTAACATTCCTAATAATCGTATTATTTACTATGTTTATTTCTGTCAGACTCGTTGAAGTTATACCGTTTGGCCCCTGTTTACTGAAAGAAAATGCTATTGTTCCATTGGGAGAGATGACCATTTTACCCGGATCATATGAAACGTTGAGTACTTTCACAACAGTATATGTGAGAAGAGAAACAACAGATATGTTATATGAATCCGAACCTGATACGTATGCATAGTATCCGTTTGGTGATATTGTGATATTTGATTCGTCTGTTGTTGCAGGTGTTGGTATTGTTTTCATGGTTTGAAGGGTGGTTGTGTTGATTATGTTCAATCCCTTATCATTGGAAGTGCCCACAAGAATTGATGATCCGTTGGGAGTAACGGCAACACTGCTTGTGATTGATGATGTTTGACTTAAATAAAGATATTGAACAGGTGCTGCCCCCTGAGTGTTCAATATGGAAATTGTACTGTTTCCATCTGCAATAAATGCATCTGTGTAAATATTGGCAGATAAACCTCCACCTGAGAGATAACTTCTTATGGGTGCATTGAGGAAGTTTGAGTGCGCTGATTTAATTTCAGAATCAAATGTTGTATTACTGACTACTTGAAAATTCGGTGCAATCATCATAAATAGTGTGAGGATACTGATTATTATTAAAAACCTTTTAGCGTTCACCAATAATGAATCAATACGGTCATTTAAATCTATCTTTTCAATATTAACAATTTTTTCTTTCCATAGAGCGAAGGTTAGAAAAATTCTTAATATGAAGATTCATTGGATTCTAAAATATTATCGTGGAAATTTACGGTCGACAATATAAAAAAGTGAAGGAAAACCTTATTATTTCTATAAACACATCTTTCTGAAAACTATCAAACTTAGAATAAAGGTGGAATGGTATATTGCTTCCTGCATCCCTTCAATTGTTATTTCGTTACAATGAATTTAAATGAAATTTTTGATAATAACTAATTCGTCAAGAAATACTAACCGACAGAAATTCCAATAGAAAGAGCATGAGAACTACAATGTTAATTCCAATGATTATATTATCAAACACTTTCTTATTTCTTAAAAAGGCAAACTTCTTCCTCCTTGACAAAATAGTGAGTGATTCACGGAAGAATTGATGTCCGTCGGTTATCACTAGAGGAAGGGCATTCGTTATTGCCAAAAGTATATTTACCCAGAAAAGCCAGTATAGCATATTGAAAAATATGAAGAATATTGATTCAGAAAATGGGGTAGTATACATATGCGCCAAAGATGTCGGAACTGGAGTTAACCCTGAAAATGGTAAGGATAACGTTTCCAGAAACCCATACCACGGGACCTGATAGGTTAGGCTGCCGCTTATTACCTGCTTTAATGAATTGAGGCTATCAAGACTCATACCTGAATATATAATCTCAATTCCTACAAATGCTACATTTTTCATACTAGAAGTAGCAGCTGAAGGATCAACCGATTCATAGTATTGATATTCTGAGACAGTTCCTACGGTTGTGTTTTCATATGTCTTAGATTCATTATTATGATAATAAACCGTGGATATATACACACTTTTTCCAGGTGTAACATTCTGAAATATATTTGAAAGAGTTGTTAAGTTGTAAACTGTCTTATTATTAACTGAAGTTATTATGGATCCAGTTTCTAAGTGGCTAGCTGCAGCAGGATACCCCGATATTAGACCATAAATTGTTACTCCAGCAGGAATTGTAATATTCTTAAAGGATGTTCCATCAAAAAAAGTTCCGTTATAGAGTTTCCCCGGAATTAGTGAAGAATTATAAGGCAAATTCACAATAGAATTTCCGCTATAATTCCCAATGGATATCAATTCCATGCCGGCCAAACTATTGTTAGAATAAATGCTGTTTGGTTCCACTGAATATATATATGCTCCTGGTTGCTTTTGATGCATTGCTGGAGCCATTGCACCAACTAGAATAAAAAGAGCCAGTAGTGCCATAACGACATTAATTGCAGGACCGGCTGCTATAATTCTTCTCTTTATGACAGGATCCGCTTTATTTATTTCAGATTCATCTGGCTCAACAAAGGCACCTAGTGGCACAATAAAAAACATAACTCCAACGGAAGTAACCTTAATTCCATGTTTTCTTGCCGTTATTCCATGAAATAACTCATGGATCATTATTGATACCGCAAAGGCAATTATACCATAACCAATAGGTATGATTGGGTTAATTCCTGGAAGCCCCAAAAGTTCTGCGGGAGAAAGACTTCGCGTACTTTTAACTGTAAGTCCTAAGAATGCCCCATAAATCATAACGGCCATGGCCAAAATGAAGAATATAAAAACAATAACAACTGCAATTTTGGAAAAGATAATTTTCTGGCTTTTTCCACTTACCCTATCCATAACACCCCGGTTCTTGGTAGATTTCCAGAGAAGAAGTGCCCCCACATATACTTGAAAATGT
>JAKAYH010000009.1 GCA_021826835.1 Thermoplasmata archaeon
TTATTCAGGAAGCTCTTCATAAATCATCAATGAATATTGGTGACATAGATCTAATTGGGTTCTCCAGAGGTCCAGGTCTTGGGCCATGTCTTAAAATAGTGGCAGTGGCAGCCCGTTCGTTATCAATTAAGAATAAAATCCCGTTGCTTGGTGTAAATCACCCTCTTGGTCATATAGAAATAGGAAAAAGAACAACAGGATCTACTGATCCAATAGTTCTTTATGTATCCGGTGGAAATACTCAAATTATAACAGGAAGCAATGGAAAATACAGAGTGGTAGGGGAAACCCTTGATATAGGAATCGGAAACATGCTGGATAAGTTTGCCAGAGACATTGGAATACCATTTCCGGGTGGGCCAGTAATTGAGCAATATGCCCTGAACGGGAAGAAACTTCTTGATCTGCCCTATTCGGTAAAAGGTATGGACACTGCATTTTCAGGAATATATACTGCCGCGAAACACCTTAAGGAGAAGGGAGAAAAGGTTGAAGATATATGCTACAGCATTCAGGAAACATCATTCTCTATGCTATGCGAAACTCTGGAAAGAGCCATATATACAACAGGCAAGAGAGAAATCCTTCTTACGGGAGGGGTTGCTCGTAATATGCGATTGAGAGAAATGATATCAATAATGGCAAAAGAAGCCAAGTGCATGATATTTGAAACGCCGGTGGAATATTGCATGGATAATGGAAGTATGATTGCACAGGCCGCGCTCATGATGTATAAGAATGGAATACGGCATAATCTCGAGGATACAAGCGTTGATCAGAAGTTCAGGATTGATCAAGCACCGGCCCCATGGATATCTTCTGGTACGGTTGAAGTTACAGAAGATAGGGGGGCAGAATCTGTAATCTCTCATGAAGAATTTCTTGGTATAAACGCAGTGAGAAAGAAAAGGATCGGCAAAAATTACAGGGATATAAAACTCGATGAAAGGCTTTTATGGGAAAGAATGAGCAGGGAAATGAGGATACTGTCAAAGGGGATAGAAAACGGAGTAAATTTCCCCGTACTTTTGGATTACAGTGATGAACATAGAGAAGTAGTTTTAGAAAAAATTGAAGGTGTCCTGATGAACGCATTTTTGGATATTGGAAAAAATATGGCATTCTATATGGGCAGATTAGGTGAAGAAGTGGCTAAAATGCACACTTCAAATATATCTCACGGAGATCTTAACTTAAACAATATAATTGTGAGTGAAGAAAATATATTCATCATAGATCCAAGCCTTGGTTCATTATCACCGGGGGTTGAGGAATTCGCAACGGACATTAAGATGGTAAATAGTTTTCTTTTAGGTTATAGAGAAGGAGGGAAGGATTTATTTGATATTTTTCTTGAATCATATAAATCCAAATTTCAAGGTTGGAGAGAAGTTATGAACATTCTCAAGGAAATGGAAGCGAGGAAGAGATATTCATGATCAAGTTTGTATCAAGCAATGTTCACAAGTATGAAGAGATAGATTCAATGCTTAAAGCCCACGGAATAGAATGTTCATGGGTTAATATGAAATATGAAGAGATACAGGAGGATTCCATAGAAAAAATCTCATGGGAATCGTGCAATAGATTAATCGATAAGATCGATTCCAAATTCTTCATAGAGGATTCAGGTATAATTATAGAGGCTTTGGGCGGTTTTCCCGGGCCATATTCTTCATATGTACAGAGAACAATAGGAAATGAAGGTATATTGAAGCTTCTTGAAGGTAAAAAGAGGAATGCAACATTTGTCACCGTGATCTCATATTGGGACGGACATCAAATCTTCCAGTTTGATGGAAAAACTGCAGGTACAATAGCCACTTCAATATTTCATGGCAGAGATTTCGGTTATGATCCAATTTTTATCCCGAACGGAAAGACAGTACCTGCATCACTTCTTTCAATTGAAGAAAAAAATCAGGTTTCACAAAGGGGTAAAGCCATGATAAAATTCATTGAGCATATTAAGGAAACTGAGAAGGAAATTTGATTCTGAAAAATAAGTATTATAATGATTTAAATCAATGAAATTTTGAGTTTGCTTATATGGAATATATGGAGAATAGAAAAACATCAATTGTTTTAATGTGACGAGTATGAGTCAATTCCATAGGGACATAATATGAGTGACCAAATTTAAATAATTCTACTCTATAACTTGGAGCAATGAATGGAAATCTTAAGAATTTCACTCTAATTATATATTTCGGAATACTTATTGCCTCTGTAATAGTGTGGGTCATTTCAGCAAACGATCTGTTATTTCATTACAGTGGGCTAACAAATAATTCAATAACTTTTAATTACCTAGGAAACTGGAATTACTGGATTTTCACAATTTCCCTTGTCCTCGTCCTTATATTTGCATATTACACTTATGTATGGATCAAGGAAGACAAAAAATTCATTACCATGACATCTTCAGAAAGCAAACAAACTTTTGTAAAAAATTTGAAGAGTCTTGAAAAAATCGCACGAAAGCATGGCTCAAGATTTCAAAGCATGTTAAACGAAGCTAAAGAAAAATGGAAGGTCAGATAAGACCTTTGACAAATTCCGGAAGTTTGAAAGCCCCTTCCAATACATCAGCATTAAAATATTTTCCTTGTGTTAAATTATGAGAATAATTCTTGATCTCTGAATCTGAAGCCAGGGTAAAACTCCAGAATCCGCTAGGATAGGTTGGAATAAATGCGGTATAAACGCGAATGTTTTTGAAGACACTCTTCATCCCGGAAGTTGCCATGGAAAGCCCCTTTGGCTGATAGAATGGAGATCCGGACTGCGTAACCATAATCCCATCATCGGTCAACGCTCCCTTGACGTTGTTATAAAAATCAGCATTGAATAAGCCCTCTGCTGGACCTACTGGATCAGTAGAATCAACAACTATAAGGTCGAATGTTCCCTTGTTTTGTTTCATGAACTTGATTCCATCATCTATGAGTAGGGTAACTGATGGATTAGAAAATGAGGAATAAAGATCTGGAAAGAATTTCCTACTAACTTCAACAACTTGTCCATCTATTTCAACATTAACAATTTTTTTTAAGCCAAGTTTGAGGAATTCACCTGCTGCACCACCATCCCCTCCACCTATGATCAATACACTCTCAGGTTTCTTCTTCATCATATTGTAAGGGACTCTAGATATCATTTCATGATAAACAAATTCATCTTTTTCTGTTAGTTGAACGGTTCCATCTATTGAAAGGAGTTTTCCAAAATCATATGTATCAAAAACATCTATTCTCTGATAATCCGTCTTTAAAGATAGGAGTTGATCCTTAACTCTGAATGACAGCTGCAGATTGTCTGAATATCTTTCAGAAAACCAATTTTCAATTAATTTCATAAAAGGAGATTCATTTTATAGGTTAAGGTTTTTGGCTTTAAAACGAGATAGAACTCCAAGAGTTATACTGCAAAGTTAGACGAGTTATTAACAAGATAATGTTGGAATAGCAATACTTTCCACATTATTCTTCCAGTTACGAAAAATGTTCATAATATGAATATCGATTGTATAAGTTACCTTTGAAGGTTCGTTGTTTGCATAATTTAAAATGTAACGCCATAAGACCCTGCTTAACAGAAACGAATGGTTTACAATTTAAATTCAAATGATACAGATTCAAGTAGGGAATTTTTTCGGGAAAACTGTTATTAAATGATCACATATATCCCAACTAAATGAGCGAATTTGATGTTATTGTTGTAGGAGCAGGTCCGGCCGGAGCATCAGCCGCAATTAAGCTTGCAGGTTCAGGTTCCAGTGTCCTTTTGGTAGAACGTGGGGATCCTCCAGGTAGCAAGAATGTTTCAGGAGGAGTTCTCTGGGGAGATTCTCTTGGCTCTGTAGCACCGGATTGGGAAAAGTCAGCTCCAATGGAAAGGTATGTGGAGGCAAAAGGTGTTTCATTTCTCACAAGAGATTCTAAAATTTCAATCGACTTCCGATCTAAAAAATTACAGGAAAGAAGAAGCGGATATACCGTTTTAAGGACAAAACTTGATGGCTGGCTTTCAAAGAAAGCAAAGGATGCAGGTGCAATGGTCGCCTCAGGAATAACAGTGGACAAATTAGCTTTTAAGGATGAAAGAGTCATAGGAATCGAGCAGGATGGCGATATAATAACCTCTGATATTGTCATACTCGCTGAAGGTGCAAACCCAAGAGTGGCAATAAATTCAGGTATCAGGGATCGGCTTAAGGATAGAGATGTTGCGATAGGTGTAAAGGAGATTATTAAGCTACCGGAAAAGACAATTAACGAGAGATTCAATTTAACATCTTCAAAGATGGGTTTCGCATCTGAATATGTACTTGGATTCCTGGAAGGAGGAGTTAAAGCTGGAGGATTTATTTATACCAATAAGGAGAGCATATCACTGGGTCTCGTAATATCCATGAAAGAAATGAGGGAAAATAACAATACCAGATCTTTTGATCTTATTGAACAGTTCAAGGAACATCCATATATCGCCCCACTCATTGAAGGCGGTAGAGTGGATGAATACAGCGCTCACATGGTTCAGGAAGGTGGATTAAAATCGGTTCCTCAGCTATACGGAAATGGTTTTATGGTTGTGGGAGATGGTGCAGGTTTCTCCTTCAGCAACGGTATGGTTCTTCAGGGCATGAACTACGCCATTGCATCTGGAATAGCCGCAGCTGAAAGTGCAATCAAAGCAAAAATCAAATCAAATTTCACAAAGGATGGGTTATCTTCCTATGAAGAGAGACTAAAATCATCTTTTGTCCTTCAGGATTTAATGAATTTCAAGGGAATTGAAGAAGTTACCTGGAGTGATATGATACACAGGGGAATTCCAAACATGACTGAGGAATTATTCCTTTCTTTGTTCTCAGAAAATGGTCAACCAAAGGCACACATGATAAACTTGCTTATCCGGGCTATGGGTCACTCAGATGTACCAAGAAAAGACATGGTTATCAATATGTATAGAATGTTGAGGAGGATGTAAATGAAAATAGAAGACAGATTATCATTGTTGAATTATAAGACTGACAAATCTTACGAGCACATAACAATTAATCCAAGTATATGTGAAACTTGTCCGGACCACTTTTGCACATTTGCGTGTCCTGCTAAATGTTACAGCCTTATAGAAGAAAAGTTGAATTTCAAATATGAAGACTGCGTCGAATGCGGTACCTGCGACGTTGCGTGCTCTCACGGAAGCGTTGCTTGGAATAACACAAAGGGCGGTCATGGGGTCAAATACAAATACGGGTGATTTTTTGGTACTGGAAATAATTGTTATGATTAAACAGGTCCCTGACAGTCAGGAGGTAGTAATCGATCCGGTAACTTTCACATTAAATAGGGGCGCAGCAAGGAATGTCATAAACCCTGCAGACGAAAATGCAATAGAGGCAGCATTGAGAATTAAGGACAAAACTAATGCGCATGTTACAGTGATAACAATGGGTCCTCCCTTTGCAGAGTCTGCACTGATAGATTGTATGTCAAGAGGTGTTGATGACGCAGTTCTAGTAACAGACAGAGCATTCGCCGGTGCTGATACATATCCAACCGGCTTAACGCTGGCATCCACAATCAAGAAACTTGGAAAATATGATATCATATTTGCAGGGGAAGAGTCCACAGATTCAAGTACAGGACACGTGGGACCAGGAGTAGCTGAATTTCTTGGCACAGATCAAGCATCTTATACAAGTGAATCGTGGTACGAAGATGGATTTGTATATGCAAAGAGAGAGCTTGAAGACGGCACCGAGGTAGTTAAGATGAAACCTCCAACACTAATCACAGTCCTTACAAATGCCAACGATCCAAGGAGAGCAACCTTAAGAAAAAAAATAGATGCAATGAAGAAAGGAATTAAGACCATGACCCTTGCAGATCTTGGGATGCCTCCCGAATGGGTAGGGTTACGTGGCTCACCAACGGTAGTCAAATCCATGAGAACCATTGATGAAAAGAAAAGAGAAGGTAAGAAATTCAAGATTGAGGAGATACCAAAGCTCGTTGACGAACTCATAGAAAAGAAAATAATATCAATTTGAGGAGATAAAATGGTAGGTATAATTAATGCAGTTCCCCCTGAAAATCTAGATGAATACAAGAATGTATTTGTATTCATTGAATTGAGGAATGGCCAACTTTCGAGACCGGGTCTGGAAATGATCGGGGCAGGTATGAACATAGCAAGGAAGGCCAATGAAAAGCTTATTGGTGTGATGATTGGCGACGATATTTCAAAACTTGCCGAGGAAGCTGGTGCTTACGGATGCGACATAGTTCTAGGCGCAGAAGGCAAAGAATTGAAAGAATTTAAGACAATGCCTTATTCATATATTATTGGAGAATTTATTCAGGAGTTTAAGCCAAACATTCTTCTTATTCCTGCAACAAGGAACGGAAGGGATCTGGCGTCAAGGGTCGCTGTGAGGTCAAAGGCAGGCGTTACTGCAGACTGCACAGAACTTGACATCGACATGAACGGAAGGATTCTTTTGGCAAAGAGGCCAACCTATGGGGAAAGTACGCTTGCAGAAATTCTGTGCAAAAAGCACAGACCTCAGATGGCTACTGCAAGACCGGGTATATTCAAGATACCCGATAGGGAAGAGGGGAGAAAGTTTCAGAAAGATATAAGGAAAATGAAAGTCCCCGCGGAGATGATGGGTAAGGAGATCATAGAATTCATACCTAAAAAATCTCTCGATCTAACCGCGGCAAAAATTGTTGTCAGCGGCGGGCTCGGGCTTTCAAAACCACAGGGATTCCAAATTCTTGATGAACTTGCAAATCAACTGGGTGGTGTGGTAGGAGCCTCAAGACCCACGGTAGACCTTGGGTGGATCGAAAGAGATCATCAGGTAGGTCAAACGGGGCAGTCTGTTCGGCCGGATCTCTATATCGCAGCAGGAATATCCGGGAAAATCCAGCATATAATGGGCATGAAACTGAGCAAAAATGTCATTTCCATTAATACAGATCCAAATGCTGAGATAAATCAGTATTCTGATTATATCATAAACGATGATCTCTACAAGGCGATACCGGCATTAACCGAAGAAATAAAAAAGAGAAAAGAGGCAAAGAAAGCGGATTAAATTATCTGATCTATTTTCCTCTCATTGATTTCCTGCAATATTTTATTAACAAATTCCTGAATCTGAAGGGTAGTCTGCACATCTTTCCTGTTTCTTACCGTTACTGTTTTGTTGTTTACCTCGTTTTCTCCCACAACACATATATATGCTGGTCTTTTCGTTCTTATTAGTTTGATTTTCTTTCCAACAGTTTCAGGACTCTGGTCAAGGATGCAGTTGATCCCATTACTTTTAAGCGTGCTTTCAATTTCCTTAGAATATTCAGTATAAGCTTCACTTACCGGTATGAGATACACCTGAAGCGGTGAAAGCCATGTAGGGAGTTTTCCTGCATAACTTTCAAGCAAAATTACAATCAATCTTTCCAGCGAACCAAAGATTGCTCTATGTAACATAACCGGTGTTTCATGCTTGCTTTCGTTGTTTATATAATACAGATCAAAACTTCTTGGCATGTTGAAATCAAGTTGAAGGGTGGAAAGCTGCCAAGATCTTCCAAATGCATCCTTCACATGCACATCGATCTTTGGTCCATAGAAAGCTGCTTCTCCTTCAAATTCCTTGAAGGCTATATGTCTTGAAAGGAGAGCACTTCTCAATTGATCAGTGGCAGAATCCCAAACCGAAAAGTCTGGTTTGAGGTTATTTGAACTGCATTCCGGGCACTGCACTTCAGAAACATTTGCAGATTTTCTCACAGGCTCTATGATATGGCCACAATCACTGCATTTGTACTGTAACAGATAGCTCTCAGGATGATTTTTGTCCATCAGGCTGAGGTCAAATGACACAGGCCATCCTTTCAACATTATGTCCATGCTTCTGGTAATCATGTCCAGGGTTCTTCCGATTTCCTCCTCAATCTGATCCGGCCTTAGGAAAGCATGACCATCGTCTATGGTGAAGGTTCTCGGTCTGCTCAATCCTCCCACTTCTCCTGACTTTTCGTATCTGTATACAGTTCCGAATTCGCTGAGTTTTACAGGTAAATCACGATAGCTGTGTGAACTGTTCTCGTATATTGTAATATGTCCGGGACAATTCATCGGTTTAAGGGCATATTCATCACCATCTGCAATTTTAAAAAGAAACATATCGTCTTTGTACTTGGCATAATGACCCGATTGTTTCCACATGGTATCACGAAACAGATGAGGGGTGCAAACCTCCTGCCAGCCATTTTCACGGTTCATGCCTCTCATGAATTCAATGAGCTGATTTCTGATGAATGCACCATTTGCGGTATATAAGGGAAGGCCAGGTGCTCTCTCAGAGTTGAATACAAACAGATCCATTTCAGCCCCAATCTTCCGGTGGTCTCTCTTTGCAGCCTCTTCCCTGTTCTTTAGAAACAACTTTAATGATTTATCATCAGGAAATGCCGTTCCGTAAATCCTTACCATGCTTTCTAGGGTAACATCTCCTTTATAGTTGGTGCTTGCAATTGAAAGTAGTTTAAATGCCTTAATATATGATGTGTCAGGAACATGCGGTCCCTTGCAAAAATCAACATATTCACCCTGTTCATAGATCGTGGAGGAAGTACCATCCTTGACGTTATCTTGAATTTTATCTATTTTATATTTATTATGGCTGAAAAGTTTAAGTAATTGATTTTTAGGGAGCTCTTTTTTGGTTATTTTAAGTTTTTTTGAAACGAGTAAATTCATTCTTTCCTCTACAACTGATAAATCCTCCATGCCAATGGGTTTCATCCTAAAATCATAATAAAATCCATCAGATGTTGCAGGTCCAGCATTAGGTAAAGCATCCGGGTAAATCTCCGTAACAGCCTGTGCAAGCAGATGCGCAGCAGAGTGCCGTAGAATTTCCAATCCCTCTTCGCTTCCAATATGTATAAGAATGGCCTCTTTGTCGGAATTAAATGTATCTGTCAAGTCATGTAATGTACCGTCAATTTTTGCAGCAACATATTCTCTGCTTTTGACATATTCTAAAATATTGTGTCCAGCCTCTATTTTTATTGTTTTATCGTGTTTCTTATCAGCGTCCTGCATTCAACTCCAAAGAATAATTAAAGATATATACCTTGAGTTAAGTTAAACCGGAATTTGGGTATCGATATCTAAATTACAGATGTTTTTCAATAAATCGAAAACTCCCTTTAAGGCAAAACGTTTTTAATCATTGATATATAATTAGCCTGTTAATGATTATCAAGGAGTTGATTTAAAAGTGGAAGAACAAAGTGAAATTGTAAAAAACTTGGAAATGCTATGGAAAAAAAATTACCCGGCTGGAACAAGGAGGGAATTCAACATTCCTGAAAGGTCTGTATATTCTCTTCTGGAGGAATCAGCAAAAACATCTCCAAAGAACATTGCAATGGATTTCTACGGAAAGAAAACAACATATTCCGAGTTGAAAACCGCAGTGGACAGAGCTTCGGGCTATCTTGCAGAAATTGGAATTAAAACTTATGATAGAGTAGGATTAATGCTCCCCAATTCACCCCAGTTTGTAATTCTTTTCTTTGCAATAGTTAAATTAGGAGCAATAGTTGTTCAGGCAAATCCACTTTATACAACTTTTGAACTGAGAGATGAGTTCACCGATTCTACAACATCTACAGTAATAATCCTGGATGATTTCTATTCCAAGATAGAACCGCTCTATCCTTCAGTTATCAAGAAGATTATTGTGACTAAAATTCAGGACTATTTACCTGGAATGTTGGGCGCATTATACTCTCTTTCCAAGGGAAAAAATAAAGCAAAGATTCCAAAGGCGGACCACATAATTTACTTCGGACCAAAATCATCATCTGCAAAGACAGTAAACGAAGCAAAAATAGAACCGTTAACCATGCCAGCCTTAATCCAATATACGGGAGGAACCACGGGAACACCAAAGGGTGCTCTATTATCACATCAGAATCTCGTTGCAAACGTTTATCAGCTTTCAGAATGGCTGCCGGACAATATGAGGAAGAATCGTACATTCCTCTCAGCAATTCCATTTTTCCATGTATATGGAATGATGACGGCAATGCTTATGCCCTGCCATCTGAGTTCAAAGATGAAGATCGTTCCGGATCCTAGGGATACCAAAAATGTCCTGAAGACAATACAGAAGGAAAAAGCACTCATATTTCCAGGTATTCCTACGATGTACCACTCAATACTAAGATATAAAAAATCTGCAAAATATAACATAAAATCATTGGAACTTCTTTTGTCTGGCGCTGCCCCGCTTCCAATGGAGATACAGAAAGAATTTGAAGTCAGATCAGGAGCTTCTCTCCTTGAAGGGTATGGTTTGACAGAAGCATCGCCGGTGGTATGTGCAACACCGGTTGAAATTGAAAAAAGGAAGGCAGGATCAGTAGGTTTCCCTGTTCCTAACACAACTGTAAAGATAGTTGACGAGGAGACAGGTACAAAGGAATTACCAGGTGGTGAGATTGGTGAGATTATTGCAAAAGGACCTCAGGTTATGCTCGGCTATCTGAACAATGTTGAAGAAACAAAGGACACCATAAGAGACGGTTGGCTATTTACCGGCGATCTTGGAATGATCGATCAGGAAGGATATATACACATTGTCGACAGGAAGAAAGATCTCATCATCGCAGGCGGATATAATGTATATCCACGAGAAGTGGAGGAGGTGTTGTATCAGAATCCAAAGATCGAGGATGTTGCAGTGGTGGGCATCAAGGATGTTCACAGGGGTGAAACCGTTAAGGCTGTAATAGTCCTAAAGAAAGGGGAAACCCTTACAAACGAAGAAATCACGCAATTTTGTACGACACACATGGCAATATACAAAGTTCCTAGAGTTATTGAATTCAGGGAGAGCCTTCCGAGGAGTGTGGTTGGAAAAGTGCTCAAAAAGGAGTTGAGATAAAGTCTTATACATTTACACGAATGTTAGAAATAATACTCTCAAATTCCCTTGAATTTTCAATAACCTCAATCATTTTTTCTATATCTCTGAATACAGGTCTGTCTTCATGGAGATGTTCTATACTTTCTCGTATTTCCGATCGCAATGCCTCATTGAAGGAACAGGGAACTTCCTCAAGCAGATCAATAGCCTGTGCAGCCAGAACGTACTCTATTGCAATAATTTGCCTTAAATTTTTCACAAGTTCCATTAATTTAATTGCAGAATTGGTTCCCATGCTAACATGATCCTCCTGATTGGCGCATGTTGGGATCGTATCAATTGAGGATGGGACTGCAAGTGTCTTATTTCTGTTACAGAGTGCAGCTGCCGTGTACTGTGCTATCATATATCCTGAGTTTAATCCACTATCTTTAACAAGAAATGGAGGGAGGTCACTTAATTTTTCGTCTGTTATTCTTGCAAGACGTCTTTCAATCATGTTTCCAAGATCACAAAGTGCAATTGCCAGAAAATCACTTGCAAATGCAACAGGCTCACCATGAAAGTTTCCAGCAGAAATAAATTCGCTTTCGTTGACAAGGGGATTATCGGTCGCTGAGTTTAACTCAGTTTCCAATACTGATTTCACATATCTTATTGTATCTTCAACAGCTCCATAAACTTGCGGTATACACCTTAGACTGTACGCATCCTGAACTTTCTTACTCTCCGATTCCATGCATATTTTACTATCGCTGAGGATTTCTTTCATGATCTTTGCAATATCTACCTGTCCTGCATGATTTCTCGCTTCGATTGCCCAATCCTGAAATGCTTTTCGGGTTCCGCGGAGAGCCTCAAAACTCATGGAAGCAGAAGCTATGGAATTTTTTAGGAGATCAATGGCCTTTGATGTCTCAAGTGATAATATGCCGGTAATCGTTGCTGTACCATTAATGAAAGAAATACTCTCTTTTGATTTGAAGAGATATGGTTCGATGGACTTTTTTTTGAGGGCTTCTATGGTATCAAGTCTTTTTCCATCCATGAGGACAAAACCCTCTCCCATCAAGCACAATCCTATATGTGCAAGGGGTGCAAGATCCCCGCTTGCCCCAACCGAGCCGTATCTTGGAACATATGGAACAACATCAGCGTTTAAGAACTCAAGGATCTTTTCAATCAGTTCAATCGATACACCAGAATATCCTTTACATAGACTGTTTGCCCTTACGGCCATTATAGCTCTTACATGTTTATCATCCAGAGGTTCTCCTACACCTGCGGAATGGCTCCTTATGAGGTTTCTCTGTAATTCTTCTATCTTGTCCGGTTTTATCTTTACATTAAGCAAACTTCCAAATCCTGTGTTTACTCCATAAATATTGGCGCCAGAGGAGACTATCTTCATCAGTGAATCTCTAGATTTTCTGACCTTTTCCTTTGTTTCTTCGGATATTCCAACAGGTACATTCTTTTCAGCAATTAGGCGAAGTTTTTCAAGGTTCAGACTTGTGCCATCTAAATAGATCATCCATCTTGAAGATTCAAAAAGTGATTAAAGTTTTTGAATCCCTTTTGAAAAGAGGAAAAGATATTCACAAGATAGACAAACCATTAATTCTGTCTTATGAGTATCTCACGGTGCAGAAACTTCCCAATGTTCCCTATTCCTCGAGTTTGCTATCCACGTTTCAAGATCTGAGAAATAGGTTAATGTCTGTTTCCATTCAGTCAAAGAGTCTGAGGTCTTTTTCCAAAGGTCTAACCATTCAAGACTAAACATCTTGGGGACAAAAACTATTGCCTTATAGTTTTTCTCTTCAAGAATTTGAATCCTACTGTGAGTAATTATATTGGAATCTATGTAATTTGTGTTCATTTTGTTAACATATTCATTTTCTATAACGTCCTCAAAATAAATATTTTCAGTTTTGTTTTCAATATTTTGATCGCGTGAATAAGGGAAATATACTGCCTTCAAACTCTCAGATCCATAAGGGTTCTTTATTATTCTAATCCAGGTAGCTCCTTGAGGTTTAATCTCTTTTTTGAGTGTTTCAGGTGTAAGTATCCTGTCTATTTCTGCTACGTAAAGGTCTTTGTGAATGTTTGAGGCTTGAAGAGTTTTTAAATAACCCTTTGAATTCCCAAGATATTCTATCCCTATATGATCAGTTTTTGAACATATCTTGAGCATTAATGATGACACACTTTCAGTGTCAGTGCTATTAAATAAGAATTCCGCAGTATAGATACCTTTTCGAAGAGCGATCCCATTGGAAACCATTGATGGTATTGACATTATATTGTTGAATATTTCAGCCTCATTCTGATCCATCGCTCTGGGTATTATCCAATATCCTTTTTTTCTCTTTCCATTGTATTTTTTTATTAGGAGCTCAATTTCCGAGGGTATTTCCACATCATCAGCAATAAATGGATCCCCACTTGAGCGCTCCTTCCCAATATAGATACCTATTTGAATGGTAACATTGAGATCTTTGGTCATTTCCTCTACCTCTCTTCCAGAGCTGAAAGTTAGAATCAATTTTTTGTCAAGTTTATCTAAATGTGAAAATGACTCAAACATGTTAATGTTCGCAAGAACTACATAAACGCTTATAAAAGTTTACTCTGTATAGTGCTGCGAAATAAATTTGGCTAGTATTAATCTTCTTGGTAGAATGCAGGTGCCGGGATTTGGACCCGGGTTGAAAGCTTGGAGGGCTCTCGTGCTAGACCAGACTACACTACACCTGCTGGAAACCTCCATCGTGTTGACATATTTATTTTTGTCCATCAGGAGTTAAAGAAAACCTCTTGAGTGGATGTAAATGTCTTCCCGTTGCTTACCATTGTTATATGGAGATAATCTGTTATTCCTAAAGATTCCTGACTCAGATTAAAGTACAGATAACCATTATTAAAGTTAGAAGACAAAATAGAATAAGTTCCAGAATTTACCATTAGGGAAACATTGGCATCTGTTATTTTATAGACGTAGCTGAATGTGGCTCTTATGCTATAAGAGGCAGCATGGGGAGATATGGTCAAAATATACTGCCCATTGCTTGAAGCCATTCCTGTCCATGAATTTGAGTTGTCTTGTTGTAGTGATACATTTGGACTGCTTATGACATTGAGTGGCGGATTTAAAGCAATAATCCAGAACACTACCCATGTGAGAAGAAATGATGCGAAGAGAAAAAACTTTTGGCCGGTTCTCTTTGGGATATGGATTCTTAAAGCCTGAAGGAGCTTGAAGAAAAACAGCAATGCAAATATGAAAATTACAGTTGCCAGATACCAGTAACCTTCAATTTCCATATATCCCGAAGCCAAGCCTAATAAAGCGGCCATACCAATGACCATCAAGGTTGATTTGGCCCTGTTTCTTTCATCTATGAGAAACTCCTTCTCATTAAATTCTGGTTCAACAAATATGGGCTCCTTATTCTCCTTAGCCTTGACCATTTTGCCTTAATTATGATAATGTTAATGAATTTAACGCGGATCGAGGATCGGAAGCTTTAGTAATTCCTGAAGCTATTAAAATCCCCTGAGCACCAAGTCTAATGGATAACTCAACATCTTCCCTTGTTTTTACCCCAGCACCTACCAAGAGTGATGAACCTTCCTTTTCGCAAATCTTAACGCCTTCCCTAATTATTTCAGGTTTAGCCGAAGACACAGATATATTTCCTCCAATAAGTTCAGGAGGTTCATAGGCTATAGTTCTTGCGCCTATTGATGAATAAAGTTTTATTTCTTTGATGTTTTCACAACACACTATGAGATCAAATTTTAATGTCTCTGCTTTTTTAATAGTATCCTTAATAATTTCACTTTGAATCCTCTTTTCGGAATGGTTGAGGAGTGAACCATTTATTCCATATGCAATCAATGACTCCATTGGTATTGATCCGGTATAGGGCCCTAAGGGGTTCAAATCCACATGCTGCGCCTTTATCTTTCCGGGAAACAATCCTGCAAGTTTCTCCAAATTTATGGCAGGTACCGCAAATGAAATCTGGAATTTATCTGATTTCACGTTCGACAGGTTTGAAATAAACCGGGCTGGATCCTTCATAATATTATCATAAACCTTTAAATTGGTTATAAATTGAAACATTGTTGTAAAGAACGATTTGTAATTTAATTGTTTTTATAAGTCTTAATTACGTCTTAAGCATTGAAATGTTGTTCTCAACCTTTCATCTTACTTGTGAATCAAAATTTCTCAACACTAAATATTAAGGCAATTGTTTAATAATATTTGGTCTGCTTAATATGGGTGTTTGATAAGCTTGTGAACCCAAAATCTGTTGCAGTAGTAGGAGCCAGCGAAAATCCAATGAAGATCGGGTACGCCATTATGAAAAATCTTGTAGAAGGAAAATATGATGGGGAAATATATCCTGTGAACAAAAGTGCCACATCAATATTGAATATCAGATCTTACTCCTCTCTCAAGGATATAGGAAAAACGGTAGATTTATGTGTTATTGCAGTACCAGCTTCACTCTCCTTGGATGTGGTAAAAGAAGCCGTTCAATGTAAGATTCCCTTCATAGTTCTTATTCCCGGAGGCTTCTCAGAAACCGGGAAAGAAGGAAAACAACTTGAGGAGACGATTAGTTTAATTATAAAGAACTCCGGAACAAGGTTGATCGGCCCAAATACTGTGGGTGTATATTTTCCTCACGCGAATCTTAATACGGCCTTAACTCCTCCGGACAGGGTTTGCTTTCCAAAGTCTGGAAGCATATCATTCATATCCCAGAGTGGAGCACTTGGTCTCTTGACAATGGATTCAATCTCTGAACTCGGGATTGGAATATCCGCATTCATAAATCTTGGAAACAGAATAGATGTTGATGAGATAGAGCTGATGAAATATTTTAAAAGCGACCAAAAAACGGGAAGCATCGCCATATATCTGGAAAGTGTTCATAATGGGAAAGAGTTTTATGAGACCCTTAAAGATGTTAACAGGGTTAAACCAATCGTTGTAATTAAATCAGGAAGAACTACATCATCAGCTAAAGCAGCTTCTCTGCACACGGGAGCCTTGGGAACAGATGACAGAATATTTCAGGGAATGCTTCGGCAGGCTGGGGTGGCAAGGGCATATAATGAAGTCGAACTCATAGATTATGCAAGAGTTCTATCTTACTCTCCTTTACCATCAGGAAAAAATGTTGCAATCGTAACCACGGCTGGCGGTGTTGGGGTAATAACTGCAGATTATGTATCAGCCGCTGAACACGGTATAGGAATGAATATTGCTCCTCTTTCCGCAGCGACAAAAAACGCAATCAAAGGATCAATAATTTCTTTCGGGTCTGCAGAAAATCCTGTGGATTTGACGGCTGATGGTTCAATAGAAGCATATGATTCTGTGTTATCCGCATTGCAGGAAGATGAAAACGTCAATATCATTATAGCGTATGCTTTGCCCCAGACTCCGAAAATGAACATGGGCATCGTGGATGTTATTTCAAAATACTGTCATGCAAAGAAACCGGTAATCGTGGGCGTAATAGGCTCAAAGCTTGGAACAGAACTGATCAGGGAATTTGAGAGAAGGCAAATTCCGGCATATCCGTCAATTGAACGGGTTGTAAATTCTGTCAGAGCACTTTATGATTATTCAATGTTTAGGAACGGTGAATGAAATGAATAGTGCCAGAGAGTTTATTGATGAGATAAAAGCCAAAGGGAAATCTGAATTTTCGATCAAAACTGCCTTAAAAAATATGGGAATTCTGGTTCCACGCAGTTTTATCATCAACGATATTTCAGAAAAACTTGATATTTCATATCCAGTTGTGTTAAAAGTGTCAGACGAATCCATTCTGCATAAATCCGATGTTGGTGGTGTAAAGATAGGAATAGGTACATTTGAAGAACTTAAAAATCAACTGAGTAAAATGAAGACACTTTTTCCAAACTCTCAGTTTCTGGTTGAAGAAATGGTTGAGGAGGGAATTGAAATTATTGTTGGATTATCAAGGGATAATGTATTTGGTTTATCCATTATGTTAGGGATGGGAGGCACAATGACAGAAATTTATCATGATGTCACCTTCAGATTGATTCCCGTTAACAGAATAGATTGCAATCATATGATAGATGAAGTCTCAATAGGCAGATTTACAGGAAATGGATTCAGGGGACATAGAATAGACAGGGAGGCATTAATAAATTTCATAATGAAAATATCCTCCATTGGTGAAGTCGGCGGAGAGTTTATCGATCAGCTTGATTTGAACCCAATTAAAATTGCAGATTCAAAGATATATGTACTTGATGCCAAAATTATTGGAAAATTATAGGGTACAAATGTTTTAGGAGAGCATGTAATTTGTTTTGTTATATTCATGCTGTACTCTTAAATTTCATGAACCCTATCTTCAATTAATAAAAGGTGAATTATTCTTCAAATCCCCATCTTAAATAATGGGTCTGTGGAGGTCGTTTATTATTGTCTTTTATTTTGTATATATTGGAGAAATAGGAGAGGATAAATAAAATTAGGAATAAGTGAAATAAGTTCTCTCTGGAATTACTAACCTTCTTCCTGCAAGTGGTATAAAAATATTCGTGTTAATGTTTAATATTATACCCGGACTTATACCGCGTGAAGATAACTAAACCCAAAAGGTTAAGGCCCGGGAACAAGGTTGCGATTGTTTCTCCTTCCATGACTATACCAAACAAATTTCCTAGGGTAGCTAATAAGGGGATAGAAAACATCAGGAAGTATTTTGAACTGGACCCGGTAATATTTCCACATGCGTTTGATGATCTATCTTTTGCTTACGATAGA